>NZ_FR886642.1:153370-250128 GCF_000436575.1 Clostridium sp. CAG:265 | reverse complement strand
AGATTTTAAAATAAAAATAGTGTAAAAAACTTTACACTAACAGAATATTAATGGAGGTATTAAAATGATAGTTTTATTAGACAATTATGATTCATTTACTTATAATCTCTATCAAATATTAGCACAGTATGATGAAGTAAAAATATTTAGAAATGATAAGGTAACTTTAAAAGAAATAGAAGAAATAAATCCTAAAGGTATAATAATTTCTCCTGGACCAGGAAGACCAGAAAATGCAGGAATATTAATAGATATGGTAAAAAGATTTAAAGGGGTTTATCCAATGCTTGGAGTTTGCCTTGGTCACCAAGGAATTGCAGAAAGCTTTGGAGGCAATGTTATTAGAGCAAAGGAAATTGTTCATGGAAAAAGATCTTTAGTTACTTTGAAAAAGTCAAAGTTATTTAAAGGAATAAATGAAAAAGAAGAAGTAATGAGATATCATTCACTAATTGTGGAAAGAGAAAGTCTTCCAAAAGAACTAGAAATAATTGCAGAAACTGATGATAAAGAAATAATGGGAATAAAGCATAAAGAGTATGAAATATATGGAGTTCAATTTCATCCAGAATCAATATATACAAGCTGTGGAAAGAAGATAATAGAAAATTTTTTTAAGGATGTGTGTTAGAGCTATGAAAGAGGTAATTGAGAAAATTATTAATAATGAGAATCTTAGTGAAGATGAAATGAGAAAAACAATAAATACAATAATGAAAGGGGAAGCAACTTCCTGTCAAATAGGCGGTTTTTTAACAGCGCTAAGAGCAAAAGGTGAAACCATTGAGGAAATAACAGGGGCAGTAAAAGGTATGAGAGATAATATGCTTAAGCTAGATATGGAGGGAGAATTTTTAATTGATACTTGTGGTACAGGGGGAGATGGAGGAAAAACCTTTAATATTTCTACAGCAGTTGCCATTATTGCTGCAGCAGCAGGAGTAAAAGTAGCTAAGCATGGAAATAGAGCTGTATCAAGTAAAAGTGGAAGTGCTGATGTTTTAGAAGCTTTAGGTATTAAAACTGATTTATCACCAGAAGAAAGTATAAAACAGTTAAAAAAATATAATATGAGTTTTTTATTTGCTCAGCAATATCATAAGGCAATGAAAAATGTGGGAAAAGAAAGAAAAGAGCTTGGAACAAGGACTATATTTAATTTAATTGGACCTCTTGCTAACCCAGCACCTATAAAAGGACAACTAATGGGAATATTTGATGGAGATTTAGTAGATAAAATTGGTGAAGTACTTGTTAAATTAGGTATTGAAAGAGGCTTAGTTGTACATGGTGAAGATGGATTAGATGAAATAACAACTACATCATCAACAAAAGTGTGCGAAATTTGCAATGGAAAAACTAAAGTATATAAAATAAGTCCTGAGGATTTTGGTATAGAAAAGGTATCTATAGAGGAGATAAGTGGTGGTACACCAGAGGAAAATGCAGAAATAATACTTTCAATATTAAAAGGGCAAAAGGGACCTAAAAGAGATATAGTTGCATTAAATGCAGGGGCTGCACTTTTTGCAGGGAAAAAAGTAGATAGTATTAATGATGGATTTGTATTAACTAACGCATTAATTGACTCAGGAAAAGCTTATAAAAAATATCAGCAGTTAAAGGAGTTGGTGTAATGTGATTTTAGATGAAATAGTAGCAAAAAAAGAAATAAGATTGAAAGCAATAGATAAAGTTAAGTTTAAAAAATTACCAAAGGCTGAATATAGTAAAAATTTATTTATAAATACATTTATAAATAATGATTTTACAGTTATAGGTGAATTTAAAAAAGCTTCTCCATCTAAGGGAATAATATTAGAGAATTTTCAAATTGATAAAATACTAGAAGAATATGAAAAGCTTCCTATTGGAGCATATTCAGTGCTAACAGAAGAAGAGTATTTCCTAGGAAAAAATGAATATTTGCAATATATATCTTCAAATACAAACAAGCCTCTTTTGAGAAAAGATTTTATAATTGAAAAGTATCAAATAAATGAAGCTGCATATTTAGGTGCATCTGCAGTGCTTTTAATTGTAGCAGTATTAGGAGATAAGCTAAAAGATTTTTATGAAACGGCGATGAATTTAGGATTAGCAGCATTAGTTGAAGTTCATAATAAGAATGAATTAGAGATGGCCTTAGAAATTGATGCAGATATTATAGGAATAAATAATAGAAATCTAAAAGATTTTACTGTAGATTTAGCTACAACAAGAAATTTATTACAGTTTATTCCTAAAAATAAAATAATAATTTCTGAAAGTGGATTAAAAACTATTGAAGATATTGAATATATGAAGGCTTTAGGAGTTAATGGAGTTCTTATAGGAGAAACATTAATAAAAAATTTAAATAATGAAGAGTTTAAAGAAGGACTAAATAATTTACTTTTATGCAAATAAAAATTTGTGGAATAACAACATTAAGAGAAGTTGAATTTGTAAATGAATTAAAGCCAGATTATATAGGATTGGTATTTGCAGAAAGTAAAAGGAAGGTAAATGAAGAAAAGGCTTTTCAATTATGTAAGTATTTGAATAAGGAAATAAAAACTGTAGCTGTATTTAGAAATAATAGTTTTGAGGAAATTAAAAATGTATTAGAAAAAGTTCCTATAGATATTTTACAACTACATGGAAATGAAACTGAGTATATGGTTAAAAGAATAAAGGATATTTTTAAAGGTGAAGTGTGGAGAGGAATAAATTATAAAGAATATAGTGAAGAGAAACTAAACTTAATTGATAAAGTTATAATTGATTCTTTAAATCCTGGAAGTGGAAAAGTATTTGATTGGACAAGTATAGAAAAAATCAGTACAAATAAAGAAATTATTCTTGCAGGTGGATTAAATATTAATAATTTAGATGATGCTTTAAAGATAAAAAATATAAAAGGAATTGATATATCATCAGGAGCAGAAGATATTAATGAAAAAGGTAATTTAGAAAAATCTTATATAAAGATGAAAAAAATAATAGAGAAAGTGAGAGGGTATAATGAAAGGGAAATTTAATGAATATGGTGGTCAATATGTACCAGAAATATTAATGGGAGCATTGGAAGAATTAGAAAGAGAGTATGAAAAGGCAAAAAATGATAAAAGCTTTAAAGATGAATTAAATAAATATTTAAAGGATTATGTAGGACGTCCAAGTGCATTATATTATGCAGCTAATTTAACTAAAGAATTAGGTGGAGCAAAAATATATTTAAAAAGAGAAGACTTGAATCATACTGGAGCTCATAAAATAAATAATGTTTTAGGACAAGTTATTTTGGCTAAGAGAATGGGGAAAAATAGAATAATAGCAGAAACAGGAGCAGGACAACATGGTGTGGCAACAGCTACAGTGGCAGCAATGTTTAATATGAAGTGTGAAATATTTATGGGGGAAGAAGATGTAAAAAGACAAGCTCCAAATGTTAGAAAGATGAAGCTTTTAGGAGCTAAAGTTAATTCTGTAAAAAATGGCTCGAAAACATTAAAAGATGCTGTCAATGAAGCTATAAGAGATTGGGTTACTAATGTAGATAATACTTTTTATGTTTTAGGATCAGCTTTAGGGCCACATCCTTATCCAACAATGGTTAGAGATTTTCAAAGAATAATTGGTGATGAAGCAAGAAATCAGATATTAGAGGCAGAAGGAAGGCTACCTAATTATATAGTAGCAGCAGTTGGTGGAGGAAGTAATTCTATAGGAATATTTTATCCATTTATAAATGATAAAGAAGTTAAGCTTATAGGAGTAGAAGCAGGAGGCCTTGGACTTCATACACAATTTCATGCAGCTAGATTTGCAGTAGGTAAAAAAGGAATACTTCAAGGTATGAAAAGTTATGTAATAAGCGATGATGATGGGAATATTGCACCAGTACATTCTATATCAGCAGGTCTTGATTATCCAGGTGTAGGGCCAGAGCATGCATATTTAAATGATATAAAAAGAGCTCAGTATACTGCAATAACAGATGATGAAGCTGTAAATGCTTTTTATAAATTAACTAGAATAGAGGGAATAATACCAGCATTAGAATCCTCTCATGCTGTGGCATATGCCATGAAGATTGCTCCTACTCTTTCAAAAGATTCAATTATATTAGTAAATTTATCAGGAAGAGGAGATAAGGATATGGATATAATAGAAAGTTATGAAAATAAGGAGGAAGCAATTAATGAATAAAATAGATTTAAAATTTAAAGAATTAAGAGAAAAAAATGAAAAAGCATTAATACCATTTATTGCATTAGGGGATAAAAGTTTAGATGAAACAGTTGAAATAGCACAAGTTTTAGAAAAGGCTGGAGCAGATATTGTAGAACTTGGAATACCTTTTAGTGATCCACTTGCTGATGGACCAATTATACAAGATGCATATCATAGGGCACTTACTTCAGGAATTAATATAAAGAATATGATAAAAACAGTAGAAAATATAACATCAAAAGTTAATATACCTGTAATTATAATGGTTTATTATAATGTGGTTTATTGTAAAGGTGTTGAAAAGTTTTTAAGTGATTTGGAAAGTGCAGGGGTAAGTGGTATTATTGTTCCTGATGTACCTCTAGAAGAAAGAGAAGAATTACTAAAAGCATGTGAAAATAATAATATTGATTTAATACCTCTTGTGGCACCAACATCAAAAGAAAGAATAAATAAAATAATAACAAATTCAAAAGACTTTGTATATTGTGTATCTCATGCAGGAACTACGGGAGAACAAAACACTGTATCAAGCAATATAAAGGAATATTTACAGGAAGTAAAAAATAATACAGACACTCCAATATGTGTAGGCTTTGGAATTTCATCAGTAGAAACAGCTGGTGCTGTTAAGGAATATTGTGATGGAGTTATTATTGGAAGTGCTATAGTAAGAAGGATTGGTGAAGAAAAAGATTTTGAGGAAAGAAAAAAAGACGTATATGAATTTGTTAAAAAAATAAAAAGTAGCTTTTAAATGGTATTGGATAAAATATATTAAGAGAGTAGATGGTTTTTGTATGAGCATTAAGGTATAGCACTTATAATAACATATCTACTTTCTTTGGATTTTTTCCAAGTATTAAAAAATTAAGAAAGGTTTAATTATATATGAATAAGTTAAATAATGAAAAAGAAATAGAAGAGTTAATTAAGAATAATGCAATGGCTGTGGTTTATTTTACAGGAAATTCTTGCTCTGCTTGTGAAGTAATAAAGGTTAAAATAGAAGAGATATTGAAGAGATTTCCTAGAATTCTAGGTGGAGAAGTAAATGGTGAGGAAAATATTAGCTTAGCAATTAAATATGATGTATATTCGGTGCCAGTATTTATTTTATTCATTGAAGGAAGAGAAAGCATCAGGATAGGAAGGAATGTTGATTTGCTAGATTTAGAGAAAAGCATAGGAAGGTATTATCATATGCTTTTTAATTAAATATGAATATAAAGAACGTAAAAAAGAAATTGGTACAAGGATAACAGTATTTTTACCATATAAGAATAAGAAGGAGTAATAATAATGAAAAAAATATTATTGGTAGAAGATGATGCATCTTTATGTAGAGGTATAAGCTTTAAATTGAAAAAGGAAGGCTATGAGGTGCTAACAAGCCCCACAGTAAAGGATGCTATTGTTATATTTGAAAATAATAAGATTGATTTGGTCATAAGTGATATAACTTTAGAAGATGGAGATGGATATGAACTTTGCCAAAAAATTAGACAAAATAGTGACGTGCTTTTTATATTCCTTACTGCATTGGATCAAGAAGTAGATATGGTTACAGGCTATGATTTGGGAGCAGATGATTATATAACAAAACCATTTAGTTTAATGGTTCTTATTTCTAAGGTTAATGCTTTAATGAGAAGGACATCCTTAAGAGAAGAAAGTAAAAGAATCATAAGATGCAGAAACTTAAGTTTTTATCCAGAGGAAATGAAACTATTGATAAATAATGAAGAAGTTATATTAAGTAAAAATGAGTATAAGCTTTTAAATCGTCTAATAAAGAATTCAGGTCAAATTGTAACAAAGGGACAATTACTTGAAGCACTTTGGGACAAAGATGGTGCTTTTGTAGATGAAAATACAGTGGCAGTAAATATAAGAAGGTTAAGGGAAAAGATAGAAGATATTCCTTCGGAGCCTGTATTTATTAAAAATATAAGAGGTATAGGCTATAGATGGAATGAGGAGATTAGTTAAGAGTATGTTGGAAAGTATCAAATCAAATTCATTTATTAGAAGAGTTATTTTAGGAAGTATAGTAATTTTGCTTATGTTAATAGCATCATGGGGCGTTTTTCAAAATTATAAGTTAGAAAAGATATATGCTGATAAGGCTGAAGTTTATAAGCAGGTTGTTGGTGCTTTAGCTAGTAAGTATCCCAATGATGAGGCAAATATTTTAAATAGTATTTTTAATGACGATGAAAAGTATAAAGAATACGGAGAAAACATTCTTAATAAATATGGCTATACTAATGAAATTATAGAAAGTTTTGCAAGTGACAGATATGTAAATGAATATATGGCGGGAAATGTAATCTTTATAACTATAGTATTTTTAGTAAGCTGTATTGCCATATGTATAATTTGCATATATGTATTTAAATATTTATATAAAATTTCAACAGCCTTAGGAAATTATATTGATGGGAATTTTGAACATAAAGATGAATTTAGCAAGGAAGGCATAGTAAATATAATCGATAATCAGCTTGCTATTCTAGGAAAAAATATTAGTAATACTTATGACAAATTAGAAAATGAAAAAGAAGATTCAAAGGCTCTAGTTACAGATATATCACATCAATTAAAGACGCCTTTAGCATCTTTAAGTATGTGTAATTCTATTTTAGAGGATGATGAATTAACATTAGATGAAAAGCATGAGTTCTTAGCTATGAGCAATAAAAATATCAGCAAATTACAAAATCTTATTGAATGTTTGGTAAATATTTCAAGGTTGGAAGCTGCAATGATTAAATTAAAGCCTGTAAAAAGTAGTTTGAAAGATACTGTTATTAAAGCTTATAATAGCGCTTATATAAAGGCACAAAATAAGAATATTGATATTATCTTGGAAATCTTAAAAGACTACCAAATAGTTCATGATAATAAGTGGACAGAAGAAGCAATCTTTAATGTGATAGATAACGGTATAAAATATACAGAGCCAGGTGGAAAGATAATCATAACCATGGAGGAAAGTTTAAATTTCATTAAAATAAATATAGAGGATAATGGTAGTGGGATAGATAAAAAGGAATTTAACAATATATTCAAGAGATTTTATAGAGGAAAAGAGCATGAAAAAAAAGGAATTGAAGGTTCAGGGGTAGGGCTTTACCTAACCAGGAAGATTTTTGAGGATCAAGGCGGTAGTATACTAGTAAAATCTAAAATTGGCAGTGGAAGTAAGTTTACGCTGATGCTACCTAAATAAAAGATTGCTGCACTTATCAGTGTAGCAATCTTTTATAATTTCAGAGCTAAATACAATTCTTACAAAATTGTAAGTGAAATTGAAAGTTATATGAAAGCTAGGAAGATTATCCTTTAAATATAGTAATTAATGAAAAGGAGAAAAAAATGAATACAATTTTACAAACTATAAATTTAAAGAAATATTATGGAGAGGGAGAAAATATTGTTAAAGCCATTGATAATACTAATATCAACATATTTCAAGGTGAATTTGTAGCTATAGTTGGAAAATCAGGATCAGGTAAAAGTACACTTCTACATATGCTAGGAGCGCTAGATAAACCAACATCAGGAGAGGTTATTATAGATAATAAGTATATATCAACTATGAAAGAGGAAGAATTAGCTATATTTAGAAGGAGAAAGATAGGGTTCATTTTTCAATATTATAATTTAATACCTTCAATTAACGTATGGGAAAATATAGTGCTTCCTATAGGGCTAGATTCAAGAAGGGTAGATAAAGATTTTGTCAATGATATTTTAGATACATTAGGATTGAAGGAGAAGAAGCATAATATGCCAAATACTTTATCAGGAGGACAGCAACAAAGGGTAGCCATAGCCAGGGCGTTAGCATCAAAGCCATCAATAATATTAGCAGATGAACCTACAGGTAATTTAGATTCTAAGACAGAAGAAGAAGTATTAACTTTACTAAAGCTTACAGCTAAAAAGTATAATCAAACTATAGTGATGATAACTCATGATGAAGGCATTGCCCAAATGGCAGATAGAATAATTTGCATTGAAGATGGCAAGGTGGTGGAATAAATGAAAACATTAACTAATCTTGTTAAGGGAAATTTAAAAAGTAGCAAAGCTAAAAGTGTATTGATATGTATAACAATAATGCTCACAACTACGCTTTTAACTTCTGTAGGAATTATTTGTAACAATTGGCTTAAAACCAATAAGGCTGCAACTATTGAGTATTCAGGTTCCTTTGAGGGAATTTATAAAAGAGTAAATAAAGATAAACTCGATATTATAAAAAATAATGCCAGTATTGATCAATATGGAATATATAAGGCTATTGGCACATCACAATATGAAGATAGCAATTTAGGATTAATTTATGCTGATAATACAATAAAGAATATGGCCAATATAAAGTTTGAAGATGGAAACATGCCAGAAAAAGAAAATGAAATAGCCATTGAAAGTGGATACTTAAATTTATTAAATAATGGTGCAAAAATTGGCGATAAAATAAAGTTATCATATGAATCCTTAAGTACTGGAGAAATAAAAGAAAAAGAGTTTATTTTAAGTGGTATTTTGCAAACATCTGATATTAGTAAGGCACAAAAAAGTTATTCGGCAATTATATCAAAATCATATTTTGTAAGTGAAGAAGTAGATGAAAATACTAAATATAATGTTTATATAAATATTGTTAAACCTAAAAAGTTAACAGCTGATGAGGTGAAGGAAAGCATACTTTCCATTGCTAAGAATATGGGCATAGAAGAATATGATGTAAGAATAAATACAGATTATATAAATGCATCTAATCCAGATCCCCAGGTTATAGCAGGAGGAATTATAGTTGCTTTAATAATTATTTTATCAAGTATGCTAGTTATTTATAGTATTTTTTATGTTTCAGTAATTAATAAAGTACATGAATATGGAAAACTAAGAGCTGTTGGGGCAACTAAACGACAGATAAGAAAGATAATTTTAAGAGAAGGATTTATTTTAAGCTGTATTTCTATACCACTAGGAATTGCTATTGGTTATTTAATTGGCCAGGTAGTCATCTTAAAAGCTTTAAAAATGGATAGGTATGGCGTAGGTGGAATGAATATTTTTATTGCTATAGGTGTTGCAGTAATAACAGTAATTTCAGTATTATTATCTCTTTTAAAACCTATGAAGATGGCATGCAATATTTCACCGGTGGAGGCTATGAGATATGATGGTAATGACAGCAAGCAGAAAAAAAGAAAAGGATATGAAGAGATAAATTTAAAGAAAATAACTTTTGCAAATTTATCAAGAAATAAGAAAAGGACAGTAATAACACTATTATCTCTTTCCTTAAGTGGGATATTATTTATAGTAGCATCAACAATAATGAATTGTATGAATCCAGAAAATATGGCAAAAGATCATTCATTAGGAGATATAACGGTATACTTAGATAATTATGATTGGAATGAAGATGGCAGTAATAATTTATATGATATTCAAGCCAATAATCCATTAGGAAAAGAAATGTGTGAGAGACTAGAAAATATTCCAGGTGTTAAAAAAATAAATATGGAAAAGTCAGCTTGGGCAAGTATTGATATTGGTGCTGGAGAAAAGAATTTAGAAGATATACAAGGATTTGATAAAGAGTTTTATGATGAATTATCAGAGCATTTAGTTGAGGGAGAAATAAATAAAGAAGCGCTAGAAAGTGGAGAAGGATTAGTATATACTCATCCATCATATGCAAAAGAATTTGGGATAAAGGTAGGTAGTACGCAAGTAATTACTATTTATGATGGAAAAGATTCTTATAAGAAGGAATTTACTGTATTAGCTTTAGTTGATATAGGGGGAGCGTCCATTAGGATTCCTGAAAGTGTGATGGATTCTTTAATAAAAACAGATACCACCATAAGAGTAGGCTTAGAAGTTAAAAAGGATATGTTAAAGTCTGTGGAAGAAGAAATTAAAAACATCACAGATAATGATGAATATCTGAGCTATGGGACTTTGGAAGATTCTATAGAAACTTATAAAAAGAGTATGGCTATAACCAGTGTACTTATATATTCTCTTGTAATTATCATAGGTGTTATAGGTTTGATGAACTTAATAAATACAATGATAACAAGTATAATAACAAGAAAAAGAGAGCTTGGTATATTACAAGCCATTGGACTTTCAGACAAGCAACTGGTAAAAATGCTACAAATTGAAGGCTTATTTTATACTGTGGGAACTCTTTTAATTACTTTAACTTTAGGAAATATTTTAGGATATATTGCTGTAATTATTTTTAGAAATACAGGAGCATCATATGCAATATATGATTATCCTTTAACACAAACAATTATTATGATAGTGGCAATTACTTTAGTACAAATATTAATTACTTATATGGTTACAAATAATTTTAAGAAGGATTCTTTAGTAGATAGGATAAGATATAGCGAGTAGGGAAAGTTAAGGAGTTAAGAAGTTAAGGAGTTAGGGAGTTAGGGAGTTAGGGAGTTAAGGAGTTAAGAAAATTTATATAGTATAAATAGTATGTATAATTTTTTAAGAGCAGGGCAATATAATATCAAGAAAAGTAATAAGGAGATGATGAGATTGCCTGGAAAAGCAAAACAATATGTTGATCAAAGCATGACATCAGTGCAGTCAGCAGTTAGTTCATTACAACAAGCTTTAGGCAATGCAGAAAAGGCAGAAAATAAAGCTGTTATTCAACAAGCAATAACTTCACTAAATGGTGCATGTGGAACTTTATCAAAATATAAAGATTAATAATAAGAATTAGCATATTGTATATTGCTAAAAAGGAGCTGATAGTGTTTATCAGCTCCTTTTGAATTTAGTTAAATATTTTATCTTCTGATCCGCAAGATGTAAGAGAGATATTTAAGTTACCATTTCTTACCCTTAATGAATCGATGAATTTTTTTTGATTAACATCATTTTTAAGATGAATAGAGTAATTTAATTCATATAAAGCACCAAAATCTCTAGTTCTAACTTTTACCATATTCCATGATGTAGTATTTGTATTTAATATTTCATCAAATACACCTTCAAAGTTTAAGTCTTCAGGTACTGTTATTTTTAGTACCATTGCCTTAGATTTAGGCATAGCAAAATTAAGGCTATCTAAAATTATCATTACTGCACAAAGGATAATAGTGAAAATTACTGCATATCCATTAGGTTTCAATATATCTGTTCCATGACAGCCGCTTTCTAAAAATAAATCTTCACGGCGGGTAATGATTTTTGAATCTATGGTAAGTCTAAAGTCCTTATCTTCTTTGCCAAAGAAGGCAATTCTATTGTATCCAATATAGATAGTAGGATTTACCTTTGTATGACTTAAGTAATATTCAATTTCGTTTATAACTTGTTCTGTAATAAAATCAGTGCATTTTGGTCTTTCACCAAATTCAAGAAAGTTATAAGCTTCTTCTAAAGTAATTATGGCCCTTCGTTTATTAACAATTTTATTTATTTTTTTCTTCAATTCAAGAAATACTTTGTCAGAAGGAGACTGAGGAATCTTGTAGCTTCTTAATCTAAGTTTTTCTTTATAGTATGGTTTGGAAATAGAATGTCTAATTACTGAATTATCATCAGTATCATAATATATATTGTAAATACTGTAACTGTTATTAACACAGTGATCATCCATTTTCATATATTCAAGTAATCTTGGAATAAGCTTTTCATATTGCTCACCAGTTAAAAGATACTTTTTTTCATATCTTTTAAATGACTTAATGGCCATTTTGTAGGACCTCCTTATTAAATTTTTATTTGGATATTGCTGAAATTAAATCCATATTTGTATCATAAATGGTCTTTTAAAAGTTAGTATGAAATCAATCTAAAGTTAATGTAAATTTTACTTTTTTTAGAAAAAAATAATATATAATGGCATTAATTAAAGAAAAGTAAACAAATTTAAAAAGTATTTAACAATAAAAAGATTAAAGTAAGATAATAATCTTTATTAGGAGGATATATATGAAAAAGAAATTTTTATCAATGTTAATAGTATCTGCTATTGCAGTAACAGCTATGGGGTGTTCCAATAATACTAATGAATCTTCCAAATCTGCTGCTTCAAGCAATACCAATGTATCAGTCAGTGATAGTAGCGATGAATCAGCTAGTGCAGATGTAAAAGCTAAAATAACTTTAAGTAATAATAGTATAAGTGCAGAGGGGGATGGTGTTGAGGTAGTAGATAAGACAATTACCATTAATTCAGGTGGTACATATGAAGTAAGCGGTACCTTAGAAGATGGTCAAATAATAGTTGATTCAGCTGATGAGATCAATGTCTATATAGTTTTCAATGGAGTAGATATTTCTTGTAGTAATAGTGCACCTATATATGTTAAAAGTGCCAAGAATACTATTATAACTTTAGCAGATAATAGTGAAAATTATCTTAGTGATGGAAGTGAGTATCTATATGAAGAGCTAAATGATGATGGAACAGTAACAGATGAACCAAGTGCATGTATATTTAGTAAAGATGATTTAACTATTAATGGAAATGGAACACTTAATGTTGTTGGAAACTACAATAATGGTATTGCCAGTAAGGATGATTTAAAGATTACGGCAGGAACAGTAAATGTAACAGCAGTAAACAATGGATTAAAAGGTAAGGATTCTATTACTATAAAAGGTGGAGAGATAACTGTAAATTCCACAGGAGATGGTGTTAAGTCTGATAATACAGAAGATACAACCAAAGGATATATAATAATTGAAGGTGGAAGTTTAAATATAACTTCTGGCGGAGATGGAATTCAAGCAGAAACAACGCTGACAATTTCTGATGGAGATATTAATATAGTTTCAGGAGGGGGAAGCAGTAATGCAGCTACTCATGCTGAAAGTTTCCAAATGGGCCCATGGGCAAATCCTTCAAATACAAGTAGTTCATCTAGCAGTGAGACAGGAAGTGCCAAAGCACTTAAAGCAGGTACTGCTTTAACAGTTGATGGTGGAAATATAAATATAGATTCAGCTGATGATAGTATTCATACTAATGATACTGTAATGATAAATACTGGAATATTTCATATAAAATCAGGCGATGATGGAATTCATGCTGATAATGTTTTGGAAATAAATGGTGGTGATATAAATATTACAGATAGTTATGAAGGGTTAGAAGCAGCACATATTACTGTAAATGATGGAAATATTAATTTAGTGGCTAGTGATGATGGGATTAATGCAGCTGGTGATGGAATAGATTCTATTATGCCAAGCAAGACCTGTCAATCAGTGATAATTTCTACGCCAGAATTGGTTATAGGCTCAAGTTATTCTGTATATTATGGAGGAAATAATTCTGGTAGTGAAAGTAATGGACTATATACTGATGGAATTGCAACAAGTGGAACAGAGCTTACAAATTTTACTCTTTCTAGTTCGGTAATGACAGTTTCAAGCACAGGAGCAACAGAAGGAGTTTCAGGCGGAATGAGAGCACCAGGTGGCATGGGTGGCATGCAAGGGGGAGGAAGACCACCAAGGTAGAGATTAATTATAAAAATTAATCTATGAAGTATAATTATAAATAAAGGTTTTTGTATAAAATAGCAAATATCTTATATAAAAGCCTTTTTTTGTTATGCTTTATAAAAGGTTTAAGATTATATTGTTGAAAAATATTTTAATATACACTTAACAAATAAAAAAACATACATAAATGTAAAATAATATAAAAAATTCCATAGAAAAAACGGTAAAAACATGGTAAAATAAATACTTTAAAGAAAAGTTAAAATTTTACGAGAATTAAATGTTAAATAAGTGGGGTGGAAAATATTAGTATGAAGAAAAGAAAAATTAAAAAAATTATAGCAATATCAGGAGTAATTGGTGGAATATTAGCTTTAAATTCAGTAAAAGCTCATGCGGTAGAACTTACTGATGATTTATCAAATGATGGTCATGAGCAAAATATTAATAGCAGATCATCAAATAAGGGACAAGTTGTAAATGTTGACTCAACATATTTAAGGATTAGAGCAGCAGCATCAACATCTTCAGAAGTTTTAGGAACTATGATTGAAGGAACAAGATTTAATATTATATCAAAAAGTGATCAATGGTATCAAATACAATATAATGATATAGTAGGATATGTATTTGAAGATTATGTTGATGAAATATCAGCAGGTTCATCATCTACCACATATGATGTTATATATACAGGAACTGTATATGATGCAGCTCCTAATTTAAGAGTAAGAAGTGGAGCTTCTTTAGATTCATCAATTATAGGATATGTGTTAGATAACTCTACAGTATCTATTGTGGCTGTTGAAGGTAGCTGGTATAAGATCCAATATAATGGGGGATATGGCTATGTAAGTGCAGATTATGTTTCTATAGGAAGTACAAGTAATGGCGGAAATTCAAAAAATGATTCAGGAAGTTCTTCAATAACAGCTGTAGGATATGCTTATGATTTAGGCAATATAGCTCTTAGAATACGTGAAGGAGCATCAATTTCATCAACTATTTTAGGTAATATATATGAAGGAGATGCAGTTAATATAATAGGAGAAGAAGGAAATTGGTATAAGATATTATATAATAATTCCATTGCTTATGTGAGTAAAGAGTATATTACATTAAATAAGTATTCATCAGAAACAGAATCAGATAATAATGCTTCAATAAGAAGTGGATATGTTGTTAATGTTGAAGGATCAAATTTAAGAGTGCGTCAAAGTCCATCTTCTAGTGCTATTGTTTTAGGATATCTAGTAAATAGTGAAGCAGTAGAAATTGTTGGAGAAGAGGGAAATTGGTATGAGATCAATTATAGAAATTCAACAGGATATGTACATTCAGATTACATAAAAGTTGGAATAGGTGGCACTTTAAATGAAGATTCATCAGAAGGAAATACTACAGGTTCAGAAAATATTTCAAATTCAGAAGCATATAATATAGTTTTAAATGCTATGAAGGAGCAAGTAGGTGCACCATATGTATGGGGTGGATCAGGAGAATATCTTACCACTAATTCACTAAATGAATTGAAGGTTAGATTTCCTGAAGATGCAGCATATGGTGAGTATATTCATGCTGAAGGATATGTGAATCAAGGGTATCGTGCATTTGATTGCTCTGGATTAATGCAATGGGGATTTGCTCAAGCTGGAATAAATATTGGTAGAACTACTTATTCTCAAATAAATGCTGGTATTGAAATACAATTAAGCGGTGTTCAGCCAGGAGATTTATTGTTTAGTGCTGATCTTGGACATGTTGGTATGTATATAGGTGATAATCAATGGATAGAATCTTCAAATACAGGAGACTTTGTTAAAATAAGAAATGTTCCTTGGAGTTATGTAAGCAGAGCTAGAAGAGTTTTAAGTTAATTATTTATAATATAAAAAATATTTATTAAAAAGGATTAAGTATATAAATAAGCTTAATCCTTTTGTCATTATATAGATAAAAGTAATATATAGATTATATATAAACATATAAATATTTATAGTAATAATTAAATAGGAGTAGATAAAAAATGGTTTCATGGATAGGTGAATGTATTTTTTATGAATTATTTTTATTAGGATTTTGTGGAGTATTAGAACCAGGTAAAGAATATCAAGAGAAAAATAGACTAAAGAAAGTTATACAATTTATACCACATTTAAAAGAAATGAAGGTAAATGCAGTATATCTAGGACCAGTATTTGAATCTACGTATCATGGATATGATACAATAGATTATTTTAAAATAGATAAGAGATTAGGGACAAATGAAGATTTTAAAGAATTATGTGATAAGCTACATGATAATGATATAAAGATTGTTATTGATGGAGTTTTTAATCATGTAGGAAGAGATTTTTTTGCCTTTAAAGATTTGCAAGAAAATAGAGACAAGTCTAGATATTGTAGTTGGTTTGTTAATTTAAATTTTAATGGCAACACTCCAGAGAACGATGGTTTTTATTATGAGCCATGGAATAGATGTTTTGATTTAGTGAAACTTAATGTATGGAATGAAGAAGTGTGTGAATATCTTTTTAAGGCACTAGATTTTTGGGTCGATGAATTTAAAATAGATGGAGTGAGAATAGATGCAGCAGATAGTATTGATTTTAGTTTTTTTAAAAAATTAAGAAATCATATAAATTATAAAAAGGAAGACTTGTGGCTTATGGGAGAAGTTATTCATGGAGATTATTCAAGATGGGCTAATGATGAAATGCTTCATACAACTACTAATTATGAGTGTTATAAGGGGTTATATTCCAGTCATAATGATAGAAATTATTTTGAAATAGCTCATTCATTTAGAAGGCAGTTTGAAAAAGGCGGAATCTATGAAAAGTTATGTTTATATAACTTTGTAGATAATCATGATGTAAATAGACTTGCTAGTGTAATAAAAAATCCAGAGCATATATATAATATTTACACATTGCTTTATACTATGCCGGGAATTCCTAGTATATATTATGGTAGTGAATATGGCATAAAGGCTATAAAGGGAAAGAATACTGATTTACCATTAAGACCAGAGTTAAATATAGATACTTTAAAAGATGGAAATAAGAAACTTTTTAAATTAATATGTGATTTAGGTGAGATAAGAAGTAAAAGCCAGGCTATAAGGCACGGAACATATAGTCCCATCATTATAAGAAATGAACAATTTGTCTTTTTAAGAAAGTTTAAAGAACAGGAAATATATGTTGCCCTAAATTTAGATGATAAAAATGTAGATATTAATTACAATTTTAGTTTTCATAAGGCAATAGATTTATTAAGTGGAAAAGAAATTAGCATAGATGGAAATATATCTATAGAGCCATATGGAGCATTAATAATCAGTAAAGATAATTCTATATAAAAGAAAAAAGGGGGCTGTCGCACTAAAAATTTTATATACAATATATTGTTTTAATAATTAAAAATCAACACAATATATTGTATTATTTATTCTTAATGCCACATCCTCTTTTTTTCAACAAACTGATAAAAATAAAATAAATTATTTTTAGTATTAATATTTTTTTACATAAAGTTATATATTGTATAAAGAGATTAAATAATTATTATGATTCAATAAATGAAATCGTTACTGGAGGTTTGCAAGTAAGATTTATTCCATATGGAATAAATTTTAAATATAAAATATGGAGGGTATGTTTTATGGTTAATAAAAAATTAGTAGCAGCTGGAGTTGTTATGTCTATGGTTGCCAGTTCTTTAGTTGGATGTGGAGGAAGCAGTGAAGAAGGAAATGGAGGAGATTCAGCACAGATTTATTTTTTGAATTTTAAACCAGAAATTGCTGATGTTTATAAGAGTGTAGCTGAAGACTATGAAAAAGAGACTGGAGTAAAAGTTAAAGTAGAAACAGCTGCAAGTGGAGACTATGAGCAAACTTTGAAGTCAGAAATGGCCAAGAGTGAAGCACCTACAATATTTCAAATAAATGGGCCAGTAGGATATAATAACTGGAAAGATTATTGTGCAAATTTAAAAGATACTGATCTTTATAGTCATTTATCTGATAAATCTCTAGCAGTAACTGATGGAGATGGAGTTTATGGTATACCTTATGCAGTTGAGGGATATGGAATAATTTATAATCAGGAAATAATGGACAAATATATAACTCTTGCCAATAAAAAGACAAATATTACATCTGTAGATGATATTAATAATTTTGATATATTAAAAGAAGTTGTTGAAGATATGCAGGCTAATAAAGATGAACTTGGTATAGATGGTGTATTTGCTTCAACATCTATGTCTTCAGGAAATAGATGGCGTTGGGATACTCATTTAGCAAATCTACCATTTTATTATGAGTTTAAAGATGAAAGTGAAGATGATACACAAATTATAGATACTGGTCTTGCATCAGATACAGTAGAATTTAAATATAATGATAAATATAAAAATATTTTTGATTTATACTTAGATAATTCTTGTACTGAAAAAGGACTTTTAGGAAATAAGAGTGTTGATGATTCAATGTCTGAATTTGCTTTAGGTAAATGTGCAATGGTTCAAAATGGAAATTGGGCATGGGCACAAATCAAAGATGTTGATGGTAATGTTGTTAAACAAGATGATATAAAATTCTTGCCAATATATACAGGTATAGAGGGAGAAGAAAGTCAAGGTATATGTATAGGTACAGAGAACTATTTCGCAGTTAATAGTAAAGCTTCAGAAGCTGAACAACAAGCTTCAATAGATTTTATAAACTGGCTATTTACCAGTGATACAGGAAAATCTTATGTTGTTGGTGATTTAGGATTTATAGCACCATTTGATACTTTTACTGAAGATGAGAGACCATTAGATCCATTGTCAAAGCAAGTTATGGAATGGATGGAGAAAGATAATATTAAAAATGTAAATTGGATATTCCAAGCATTCCCAAGTGAAAAATTTAAAGAGACATTTAATGATGCATTACTTGAGTATGTTCAAGGGACTCAAGATTGGAATTATGTAGTTAAAACAGTAAAAGATGATTGGAAGTTAGAAAAAGCACAGTAGTTAATTGATAATTAAAAATAGAAAATTGATAATTGAGGAGGAAAGTCATTAAGGAGTTTCATCCTTAATTATCAATTATCGATTAATTAAGGAGGGATTCTTGTGCAGAAGATTTTAAAGAAGTATTTTGCTTTTTTTGTATTGCCTACTTTTGTAGCTTTTTGTATATCTTTTCTAGTACCTTTTATAATGGGGATTTACTTATCTTTTACTAAGTTTACAACAGTAGCTGATGCACAGTTTGTAGGATTAAGTAATTATATAAAGGTTTTTTCAAATGATGAATTTATTAATGCACTATTTTTTACAGTTAAGTTTGCTGTTGTTTCAACTATAACAGTAAATATATTGGCATTTACCTTTGCTTATTTATTAACTAGGAAATTAAAAGGCACTAATGTATTTAGAACTATTTTCTTTATGCCCAATTTAATTGGAGGAATTGTTTTAGGGTATATATGGCAAATAATAATTAATGGTGTATTAAGTCACTTTAATGTGAATTTAACATATAGTGCTAGCTATGGGTTTTGGGGTTTAGTTATAATGATGAATTGGCAGCTTATAGGATATATGATGATAATTTATATTGCTGGAATTCAAAATATACCTAATGATTTAATTGAAGCAGCTAAGATTGATGGTGCTTCAAAATCACAAATCTTAAGAAAGGTTACAATTCCATTAGTTATGCCTTCTGTTACAATATGTCTTTTTTTAACTATATCTAATGCTTTTAAGTTATTTGATCAGAACTTGGCCTTAACAGATGGTGCACCATCTGGAGCAACATCAATGTTAGCTTTGGATATTTATAAAACATTCTATAGTAGGAATGGCTGGGAAGGAGTAGGACAGGCAAAAGCAGTAATATTTTTTATTATAGTTGCTATAATAATGATTATTCAATTAAATATTACTAGGAAGAAGGAGGTTGAAAGTTAATGAAAGGCAAAAAAAGTAATATAGTTATTTATATATTATTAGTAATACTGGCAGTTATATTTCTTGCTCCTATATTTATAATATTATTTAATTCTTTTAAAGGTAAGCTTTATATTAGTGATGCTCCTTTTAAATTACCTACAGCTGAGACATTTGTAGGGGTACAAAATTATATTGATGGATTGTCAAAGACAGGTTTTTTAAGTGCCTTTGGTTGGTCAATATTCATAACATTTTTTTCAACAATTGTAATTGTATTGTTTACTTCTATGACAGGTTGGTATATCACTAGAGCTAAAAACAAAGTAAGTACAGCATTATATTTTATCTTTGTATTTTCTATGATTGTTCCATTCCAAATGGTCATGTTTACTATGAGTAAGGTGGCTAATATGCTTAGTTTAGATAATCCTATAGGTCTTATAGTACTTTATCTTGGGTTTGGAGCAGGACTTTCAATATTTATGTTTTCTGGCTTTGTAAAGTCAATTCCCATTGATATTGAAGAGGCAGCCTTGATAGATGGTTGCAATCCTATAAAGACATTTTTTTTAATAGTGCTTCCATTATTAAAGCCAATTTGTATTACTGTAGCAATATTAAATGTAATGTGGATATGGAATGATTATTTGCTACCATCTTTAGTATTAAAGAGTGATTATAAAACAATTCCAATGGCAGTACAATATTTAAGAGGCGGTTATGGCGCAATTGATATGGGTGCAATGATGGCCGTATTAGTATTAGCAATTATACCTATAATAATATTCTATTTAACTTGTCAGAAATATATTATTGAAGGAGTAGCAGCAGGAGCAGTTAAAGGATAGTGGAGTAATTGATAATAGATAATGAAAAGAAAACTATATGAAGAAAGTCAATTATGACTTTCTTCATATTATAATCAATTAGTTAAAGGCTGGCTTTATTTCTGTTATTGTTTCAAGATTATTATCTGCATTATTAATTATATCTTCAGCCATTTCCTTGATAATATTATTTTCAGTAGATTTATTTATTAAGTTAGCTAGAGATTTTGAGGCTTCAATAAGGTATTGAACTTGATTTATATAAGTCAAAGAGTCGCTTTCATCAGGATTTATTTTGCTTAAATTAGTAAATAGTGCATCAGTAATTTCCTTTGATGATTTTACATAATTTTCATTGTTAGTAGAATTTGATTTTTCAGAAATAGAAAGTTTATCTATTAGTATTCTACTTTCACGTATAATACCACTATTTTGCTGTACAATTTCTTCTGCAAGATCAATAAGTTGTTCATCTGTTATATAACTTTGAATTAAAGCTGAAATGTAAATGGTTGTTCTAAGTACTGCAATTTCTGAATTAAGAAAATCTACATCATTAATGCCAGATGAGGTGAGTATAGAAAACTCATCTTTTAAATCTGTGATGTGCACTGCAGCCCTATCTTTATAATAATCTTTAGAGGCAGGAGCAGAGTGATTAGTAATGCTCATGCATGAGGCAGTACTATGTAAAGATGGAAGAAATGCAGTTGTACAAGCAACTCCTATTAAAAATGTAATTAATAATTTTTTCATAAAATTTACTCCTTATATTAATTAATATAAATTATTTTATGTAAAATTATAAAAATTATTAGGTATAATTAATAAATGATAGTTATGCTATATTTAGCAAATAATATCTATAAGTGATATAATGACATGTATTCTGTATGATAGCTATTGTTTGACAACCATATATAAGAAGAATAAAATAAAATTTATATTGAATTCAATAGATAAGAGGTGATTACTATGGGAAGCTGTAATAGTTGTCCAAGTAAAGGAACATGTGGTAAAGATGAAGAAAGCTGTGGAATAGTAAATAATTCACAAAATAAGATTAAAAATATAATTGGAGTAATGAGCGGTAAAGGTGGAGTTGGGAAATCAACAATGTCAGTTATGATAGCAAAAGAATTAGCAGCTAGAGGATATCAAGTTGGGGTTTTAGATGCTGATATAACAGGACCTAGTATACCAAGATTATTTCATATAGAAAATGAAAGAGCTAGGGGAACTGAAGAGCTTATTTATCCAGTAGAAACTGTTGAAGGAATTAAAGTTATGTCTCTTAATTTAGTGGTTGAAAAAGAAGATGAAGCTGTGATTTGGAGAGGGCCAGCCATTACAGGGATTGTTAATCAGTTCTGGACAGGAGTATATTGGGGAGAACTAGATTACTTAATAATAGATATGCCACCAGGTACTGGTGATGTACCACTAACTGTAATGCAATCAATTCCTATAAAGGGTGTTGTAATGGTATCTATACCTCAAGATATGATATCTATGATAGTATCAAAGTCAATTAATATGGCTAGAAAAATGAACATTGAAGTACTTGGTGTTATTGAAAATATGAGTTATATACAATGTCCTGATTGTGACAAGAAAATTAGGATGTTTGATGGTGAGAATACAGAAAAATTCTTGCAGGATATGAATGTAGATTTATTAGGTGAGCTTCCAATGCATAAATCAATTGTAAATTATAGTATTGCAGAGCAGAATGAAGACCTTTTAGATTTATTTGATCCGATAATTGATAAAATAATAAGTAAATGCAAAAAGAAAATACTCCTATAAAAAAGGCAGCTCTATAAAGCTGCTTTTTTATTGTTGCTCCATGTCCATAAGTTTTCCACCGTATAATTTTTTTACGGTAAACTCAATGCCAAAGGCTTTTTCATAAGATTGAAGTATTTCAATATCTTTATTAGTTATTAAGCACACAGAAACTCCAGAATTATCTCCTCTAGCTGTTCTTCCAGCTCTATGTAAGTATTCATCAGGATTTACAGGGAAATCTAAGCTGATTATATGGCTTACTTCAGGAATATCTAGACCTCTAGCAGATAAGTCAGAAGAAACAAGAACATTACATTTACCTCTTCTAAAGGAGTCTAAAGCTCTTTGACGTTCTTCTTTAGAAGCATTTCCATAAATAGCTGTAGATTTAACCTTATGGTATTGTAGTTTTTCATTAATTTGTCTAAGCTCAGTATTGTTATTAACAAATACAATAGCTCTTTTAGGTTGCTCAGCAGCAAGTAGTTTTCTTAAATTTTCAAATCTATCTCTTAGGCTACCTAAGATACAGATATGTTCAATTCTTGGATTTATTTCAGATTTATTTTCAATCTTAATGATTTCAACTTCTTTTACTAATGTTTTAGCAAGGTTTAAAGTTTCTTTATTAATGCTTGCTGAGAAGAACATTAGCTGACGGTCCTTCATAGTTGACTTTATAATATCTTTTATTATTGTAGGTTTATTTTTAGATAATAAATTATCTGCTTCATCTAGTACGATTGTTTTAATAGTGTGAGCAGTAATTTTTCTTTTCTTGATTAAGTCAAGGATTCTTCCAGGAGAACCAACAATTATGTGAGGTTTAATTTCTTTTAGTTTCTTTATTTGCTTTTCAATATTAGATTCGCCCATTATTGATAAAGATTTAATATCCATATGAGAATTAGTAGCTAGAAGTTTTATTTGTGATTCAATTTGAACTACTAATTCGTGAGTAGGAGCTAAAATAATAGCTTGCATTTCACGTTTTTCTAAGTTTATTTTTTCAAATATAGGAATAAGGAATGCAAGGGTTTTGCCAGTTCCAGTATGTGCTTCAGCAATAATATCTTTATTTTCTAAAGCAAAAGGAATAGAAGTTTCTTGAATACCTGTTGGGGTTGTGATATTTTGTTTTTTTAATGCCATAACAATAGACTGGTTTATATTTAATTCATTAAATGATTTATTCATTGGTGTCTCCTTAATATAATAATAGTATTTATAGTATACACTAAAATAAATAACAGTATAAAGAAAAAAATAAACAGTAAAAAAATTAGAGAATTTTGCGAACAAAAAATGATAAGAATAGGTATAAATAGTGTATAATGGTTTATGGGAAAAGTTGTTTAAATAAGGGAGGGATGAATATGAATAATGATAATAAAAAATTAGATGAAGTAAAAGAAACAATTGCTAAAGAAGAAATAGAAAATAAAACTCATGAAGAAAAGATTGAATCTGAAGATACTATGCAGAGAATTTCTGAAAAAGATATTCATAAGGATGTAAATGTAAAAAGTAAAAAATTTAAGGTAGGGTTAACAATAGGTATTATAGTTCTTATAGGCATTATAGGTGGGGTATTATATTGGTGGATAAGCAATAAAAAGCTTGTTGATAGTTATGAAAATAAGGTATATCCAGAAGTGTATATTTATTCTGAACCTGTAGGTGAATTAAATGAAGCGGATTTATCAAAAATATTAGCAGAAAAAGATGCTGAGATTGCTAATAAAACAATTAAGGTAACTGTGAATGGTAAAGAATATTCTTCAAGTTATACTGAGTTAGATGTAACTACTGATACAGATAAAGTTAAAGATGAAATAATGTCATATGGTAAAAATAAAAGCTTCAAGGGGAAATTAAATTTAATTAATGAACCTAAGAAAAAAACTTATGACTTAACAACTACTGTTAATGAAGAAAAAATTAAAGAATTTGTTGCACAGATAGCTGAAGATGTAAAAGTTGAACCAGTAAATGCAAGTGCATCAATTTCAGGTGGAGTAGTTAATGTAGTAGAAGAACAAAGCGGATATATATTAGATGAGCAAACATTAGTTGATTCAATAACTTCTCAAATTACTGGAAAAAATGGTGGTGCTGATGTAGTTGCTAATGGATCATTAGTTGAAAGTGAAGCAGATATAAAAGCTAGTGAATTAAGAACAATAGATACTAGAATTTCAAGCTTTACAACGTATTTTTCAGCTGGAAATAGTGGACATAACATTCAAACTGGGGCAGCATATTTTAATAATACGTTATTAATGCCTGGCAAAGAATTCTCTTGTACTGATGGAATCGGTCCAACTACAGCAGAGAGAGGTTTTGTAAGTTCCAATACGTATGTAGGTGGACAAGTAGTTCCAGGAATGGGAGGAGGAGTATGCCAGATAGCTACTACTTTATACAACGCAGAGCTTAGAGCTGGAATACTTCCAACAGAAAGACAAAACCATATGATGACAGTAGGATATATAGGAATAGGATTAGATGCAACATTAGCAGATGACTTAATTGATTTAAGATTTGTTAATACTTATTATTATCCATTAATAATAACTACTTCATCAACAGGTGGGTCATTAACTGTGGAAATATGGTCAAATTCAAATGCTACTAATGGATATACTTATGAACCAAGAGTAGAGGCTGTAAGCAGTCTTTATTGCTATACTTACTTAGATAAGTATGATTCATCAGGAAATTTAGTTGATAGCATATACTTAAATGAAAGTGTATATCAACCATTTTCTTAAAAATTTAGAAGCTATTGCAAAGTTGCAATAGCTTTTTTGTTATATATGGTTATAAAATACAATTATAATGGAAATATAATTAATAGTTATAATTTTTAGGATATGGTGATGTAAGTATGAAAAAAAATAGAAATTATTAATTTAATTCAATGAAAAAATAAATTGATTAAGTTAATATAAATTATTATAATTTTTATAATAAGAGAGGTGAAAGTATGTCAGGAAAAAATGGAAAAAAGATTCTTATAGGAGCACTTTCAGCAATAGCAGCTTCAGTTGCAGCTGGAACCATGATAAAAAATAAGGTCAGTGAAAAAAATAAAAAAAATAAAAAAGAAAAAGGACTTTATTATACTGTTTCATTAGATGATTTATATAATTCTTATGATGATAAGACTTTAAGTGAAGAAGAAATGATAAATGAAATTAAGAAGGAAAGTTCATTGTAGAAAAGTAGTTAAGTAGTTTAAGCTTGTTAGCTTAGCTACTTTATTTATATTCATAGTAAAAAAAAGATGTTATGGAAAGTAATAGCTTTATTACCACGGTAAAATGTGTTATAATAACCGTTGTTATTAATATAAAATGGAGGATTTGTACATGAAACATATCAAAACAATAAACAAGACAAATATAAAAAATAGCTTAAGCAAACCAGGCTGTAAGGAATGTGCAAACTCATGTCAATCAGCTTGCAAGACTTCTTGCACAGTTGCTAACTTAGAATGTGAAGCATAGTTAAAAAGTGGCAGTAACTATAATGCTTAGTTACTGCCTATACTTTTAAGAAATCAAAGAAAGAATACCTATAAATTGTAGCGTAAGTTAATAAAGTTGAATTATTAAGATTACTAAAGAAAAATTTATATATAGTGTAGTGTTTAATAATAGCTGTATTGTTATAAGGAGGATGTATTAATGTCATTAATTCATAAATTTAAACAAGGTGGAAAATGCTTTGTTTTAGATGTAAATACTGGAGCAGTTCATATAGTAGACGAGCTAGTATATGATTTAGTAGATGACAACAAATTAAGATCAAAAGAGGAGTTAGTAGCAGATTTTGGAGCTAAATATGGGGCTGATGTAGTTGAAGAAGCTTATGAAGAACTACAAGAATTAGTTGCTGAAGGAATTCTTTACACAGAAGATCAGTATGAAGATATAGCTCATTCTTCAATGGATGATAGAGATTATATAAAAGCAGTATGTTTAAATATAATCCATGCTTGTAATTTAAGATGCAAGTATTGCTTTGCCGATGAAGGAGAATATAATGGACATAAAGGTAAGATGTCATTAGAAACAGCAAAAAAAGCAATAGATTATGTAGTTAAAAGAAGTGGTCCTAGAAAAAATATTGAAATAGATTTGTTTGGTGGAGAACCAACAATGATGATGGATACAATCAAAGAAATTATTGCGTATGCTAGAGAAAATGAAGCAAAATGGAATAAGAGAATAAGATTTACCATGACCACTAATGCTACACTTTTAACTGATGAGATGATGGACTATATGGATAAGGAGTTAGAAAACATAATCCTTTCCATAGATGGTAGAAAAGAAGTGAATGATAAGGTAAGAATTAGATTTGATGGTAAAGGATCATATGATCAAATATTACCAAATATAAAGAAAATGGTAGCTAAGAGAGATAAGACTAAAGCTCATACTGTAAGAGGTACATTTACAAGAGAAAATCTTGATTTCTATGAAGATGTTAAGATGATGGTAGATGAAGGATTTAGAGAAATATCTATCGAGCCAGTTGTTTTAGAAGATGGACATCCGTTAGCTTTAAGAAAAGAAGACTTACCTAAAATATTTGAAAGCTATGATAAATTATATGATGAACTAGTACAAAAGAAAGCAGAAGGAAAAGAGTTTAACTTCTACCACTTTAAAGTAGATTTAAATGGTGGTCCTTGTGTTTATAAGAGAATATCAGGTTGTGGAGCAGGATTTGAATATGTTGCAATAACGCCACAAGGTGAAGTTTATCCATGTCACCAATTTGTTGGTAAGGAAGAATATAAATTAGGAAGCATTTATGATGATAGTTATAATGCAGATTTAGGAATGAGTTTTAAGAAAGCACATATATACAATAAGCCAAAATGTAGAAACTGTTGGGCTAGATTCTATTGCTCTGGTGGATGCCAAGCTAATAACATAGCGTTCAATAACGATATTAACAATCCTTACGATATTGGATGTCAAATGCAAAAGAAGAGAATTGAATGTGCTATAGCACTTAAGGCAGAATAATAAAAAAACGAAGCAATAGCTTCGTTTTTTTATTAAAAAGCAGTAGCAGTTTATCAATTAAATTTTTAGGGGGTATTATGCAAGAATATATATTAAAGAATGGTTTAAAACTTGTGTATAAAAGTACTGATTCCATGTTGTCATCTATATCTATTGCACTAGATGCAGGTGCAATAAGAGATACAGAGGGGAAGTTTGGGATTGCACATGTAACAGAACACATGATATATAAGGGTACAAGCAATAGATCAGAAGTAGAAATAAATAAAGAGTTCAGTGAAATTTTTGGTTTTCAAAATGCCATGACTAATTATCCTTATGTGATTTATTATGGTACATTATTAAGTGAGGATTTAGCAAAAGGTATAGAGTTATATGCAGATTTATTAATTAATACTACTTTAGGGAATGATGGCTTTAAAGAAGAGATGGATGTTATTAAGGAAGAACTTAAAGAGTGGGATGAGGAAGTAGAGCAATTTTGTGAAGATAAATTATTTCTTAATAGCTACAAAGATAGAAGGATAAAATATCCAATTATTGGGATGGAAAAATCTTTAGAAAATATAAGCATTGAGGATGTAAAAGAGTTTTATAATAAATATTATTTCCCAAAAAACACAACCATAGTGATAATATCTCAAAAGAGTTTTGAGGAGATAATTGAGATTGTTAATAAATATTTCATTAGTTGGGATAATAGTGGTTTTACAACAACTTTAACAGAAAGTGAAAAAGCTAAGGGAGGAATTTATAGAGATAAAAGAGAGGGCATTAACACTGCAAAAGTTTTAATTACATATGATATCAGTGTTTTAAATCATGAAGAAATAAAGGTTTTTAAAGTTTTAAATCAATATATTGGGGAAGGTGTTAACTCCCTTCTATTTGATAGTTTAAGAACTAAAAAAGGTCTAGTGTATGATGTGTTAACTAAAGTGAGTAATGAAAGTGGTATTGGATTATATAAAATTACTTTCAGTACTGGAGAAGAAAAAATACAAGAAGCTATAAATTCCATTGAGATTATTTTTGAAAATTTAGAAGAAACATTAGAAAATCTATCTAAGAAGGAAATTGATGGACTTGTAAAAAGCTTGAAATTAAAGAGGTTATTTAATGAAGAACAAAGCATAAGATTATCTAATGCAGTATCAATGTATGATATTATGTTTGGTAATTATGAGTTATATTTTGATGAAATCAAGGGCTTAAAAAATATAAATAAAGAAGATTTGATAGCTGTAAGCAGTAAAGTGTTTCATAATAAGTGTATAGAAATAATTACAAGGTAATAAGAAATATAGTAAGTTTTGTATGTCTAACAGTTTAGTTACTTACAATAATTATATGTATAATTAAAAATAATTAAATAATTTATTAAAGAATGTGAAGAAAAGCTACAATTTGTATTATAATATCATAGATAAAACATTGAATGGAGAACTTAGATGAGTAAAAAAACACCTCTTTTAGATGAAGTATTAAAATATAAAAAGGAAGAAAATTTAATTTTTTCAATGCCTGGCAATAAGTGTGGAAAGGGCTTTTTAAAAGACGATATAGGAAAAGAATTTGTAGATACCATGGGTTATCTTGATATAACAGAAGTGGAACCTTTAGATAACCTTCATGCACCAGAAGGCATAATATTAGAAGCACAGAAATTATTAGCTAAGACATATGGTGTGAAAAAGGCGTACTTTATGGTTAATGGAAGCACTGGAGGTAATCTTTGTTCAATTTTTGCAGCCTTTAATGAAGGTGATGAGGTATTAGTTGAAAGGAATTGCCATAAGTCTATTTATAATGGACTTATTTTAAGGAAACTAAAAGTTAAATATATTGAACCACTAATAGATGAAAAGTTAGGAATATTTCTACCACCAGATAAGAAGAATATTTATGATGCCATAGAGCAATGTGAAAACTTAAAGGGAATTATTTTAACTTATCCAAGTTATTTTGGTATAACTTATGATATTGAAGAAGTGCTTAGAGATTTAAAGATAAGAGGATTAAAAATAGTAGTAGATAGTGCCCATGGTGCTCATTTTATTGCAAATGACAATCTACCTAAAGCTATTTATAGTATACCTGATTATGTGGTTTTAAGTGCTCATAAGACATTGCCAGCCTTAACCCAAGGATCTTATCTTTTATCTAATAGAGACGATAATGATATAGAATTTTATCTAAATACTTTTATGACTACTTCACCGTCATATCTTATTATGTCATCACTGGATTATGCAAGATTCTATTTAGATGAATATGGTAATGATGAATATGAAAAACTTATAAATAAGGCGGAGAAATATAAAAATATAATTAATTTGTTAAATAAAGTTCATATAATATCAAAAGAGGATTTATCAGAAAATTATGATATTGATAAATCTCGATATATTGTAACTTTATCAAAGGAATATAGTGGGCATAAGCTCTTAGAGTATTTAAGAACGCAAGGAATACAATGTGAAATGAGCTTTGCTTCAGGAGTGGTTTTATTATTATCTCCTATAAATGATGATAATGATTTTAATAAGCTCTTAAAATCATTTGAAAATTTACAGCTTAAGGATATAAGACAAGATAATTACTCTAAATATTATTCCTTTATTCCTGAAAAGGTATTGGAACCTTATGAGGTTTTTAAAAAAGAGTATAAATATGTAAAAATAAATGAAGCAGATAAAAATATTGCCAGTGAAGCTATAATACCATATCCACCTGGAATACCTTTGTTATGTCCTGGTGAAGTCATAACAAAAGAAGCAATAGCTATTATCAATGACTATCTTAGCAATAATCGTTCAGTAATTGGTATAAGAAATAAAGAATATATCAAAGTTATTAAAGAATAGTAGAAAGATATATTGGTAAAATAAACCAGAATATTATTCCTTAACTTTTTATTCACAGAAGAAAAAGAACATAATTTTAAAAAAGTACTAGAATTTATATTCTTTATAGTATATAATGTAATACTCGCAGGAAAAGAAATAAGTAACTATAAAGATAAGGTATGAGGTAAAAGTTATGGAATTATTTGTTACAGATTTAGATGGAACTTTATTAAATAGTCATAAAGAGGTATCTATAAAATCAATTGAGATTTTAAATAAGCTTATAGATGATGGTGTTAACTTTACAGTTGCTACGGCAAGAACACCTGCAACAGTTGTGGATTTATTACAAGATGTAAATTTAAAACTTCCAGCAGTACTAATGAATGGTGTATTGCTTTACGATATTAAAGAAGAAAAATATATTAATATAAAAGAAATAGAAAAGAATACAGTAGATAAAGTTTTCGATATATTAAATAAATTTCATAAGAATGCCATGGTATATGGAGTAAGAAATGATCATTTATGGGTTTATCATAAAGAATTTGAATACTCTTGGGAATATAATTTCTACAAAGAAAGAGCTGATAGAAAGCAAAAAACTTTCTTAAAAGTAGAAGATTATAAGGAGTTTTTGAAGGAATCAAAAATAATTAATTTTATAGTTTTTGATAAATACGAAAAAATAAAAGGGATATATGAAGAACTTAAGAAGATAGATGAAATATTTGTTGAATATTATGAAGATATATATGAAAGTGGATGTTACTTCCTTGAAGCTTATAGTGCAGCAGCTTCTAAGGCAAATGGAATTAAGCTTTTAAGTGAATATATAGAGCATGATAAGCTTGTGTGTTTTGGAGATAATTTAAATGATATACCAATGTTTGAATTAGCTGATGAATGTTATGCTACATCAAATGCTGTGGAGAAGGTTAAGTGTATTTCTACAGATGTAATTGGAAGTTGTGATGAAGATGGTGTTGCACTATTTATAGAAAAAAGATTAAATGAATTAAAGATAAAAAGTTAATAATATAATTAAGAGATGGGGATGTCGCATTAAGAATAAATAATACAATATATTGTATATAAAATTTTTGATGAGACAGCCCCATTGTTTATTTAAAGGAATTAAGAGGTGATTTAAAAATCATTTTATTATAAAATGGTGCTTTAAATTTAAAAATAATTAAAATATAATCGTATACATTAATATTTTTATAAAAATATTAATGTATATATGATAAAAGTATAATTTTATCTTGCACAAATATACTAAATGATATATTATATAGAAAAGAACGATAAAACATAACGAATTAGCAATAAAAAAGCTTATTAGATGATAAATTAATAAAACGGAGGGATAAAAATGCAAGAAAATAGAGAACAGTGGGGGAGTAAGTTAGGATTTATTCTTGCAGCTGTAGGATCAGCTGTAGGTTTAGGAAATATATGGAGATTTCCTTATTTAGTATATACAAATGGTGGAGGAGCATTCTTAGTTCCATATTTTGTAGCTATATTTACAGCAGCTATTCCAATACTTATATTAGAGTATGGAATGGGACATAAATATAAAGGTTCAACACCTTTAGCAATTGCTAGAGCAAATAAAAAATGGGAATGGCTTGGTTGGTGGCCAACTATTAATGCATTTATTATATTAGCTTATTATTCAATGATATTAAGTTGGGCATTAAGATATTTAACATTAAGTTTTACAAAAGGATGGGGAAATGATACAAATTCATATTTTTATAATGATTTCCTTCAATCTTCAAATTCTGCATTTGAGTTCGGTTACATAATATGGCCAATACTTATAGGAATTGCAATTTTATGGGCAGTTAACTGGTTTATTTGTTATAAGGGTGTAAAAGGTGGTATAGAGAAACTTAATAAAATATTATTACCACTATTAATAATTATAATGATTATAATTGTTATAAGAGGAGTTACATTAGAAGGTGCAACTATTGGTTTAAATAAATTATTTACACCAGATTGGAGTAAAATGTTAGAACCGCAAGTTTGGATTGCAGCTTATGGACAAGTGTTCTTTTCATTAAGTGTTGGAATGGGAATTATGATGACTTTTTCAAGTTATCTTCCAAAGAAAAGTGATATAAATAATAGTGCATTTATGACAGCATTTGCAAACTGTGGATTTGAGTTTTTATGTGCTATAGGCGTATTTGGAATATTAGGATTTATGGCATCAAGCCAAGGATTACCATTTGAAGAAGTTGTTTCAGGTGGAATAGGATTAGCGTTTATAGTTTTCCCTAAGGTATTTGGATTAATGGGAGTATGGGGAACAATACTTGGAGTATTATTCTTTACATGTTTAGTATTTGCAGGTTTAACTTCATCGGTATCTTTAGTAGAAGCTGTAAGTTCAGCAGTTATTGATAAAACAGGATGGGAAAGAAAAAAAGTAGTAAGTCTAATATGCGGAGTAGGTTTTATCGTTAGTATAGCATTTGCTACAAGAGCAGGACTTTATTTATTAGATATTATAGATAACTTTGTTAATAATTATGGAATAGTGGTTATTGGATTATTAGAAGCCTTTGTAATAGGATGGATAATTAAACCAGAAACTATTAGAAATCATACAAATTCAGTTTCTTATTATAGAATAGGAAAATGGTGGGATATTATTATTAAATATGTAACACCAGCAATACTTGCAATTATGTTAATAAGCAGTATAATTACTGAAATTAAAACGCCATATGGAGGCTATTCAACAGCTGAGCTTATAACATATGGTTGGGCTATTGTAGGAATTGGAATAATAGGTGCACTTTTATTTAGTAAAATGCCGTGGAAAAATAAAAATTCATTAGATTTTGATAATGAAAGTGAGGTTGCGTAATTATGACACCGATAGCAATGACATTCTTCTTTATAGGAGCAATAGTTCTGTATGGAGGATTAATAACAACATTAACAATAACAATAAGAAATGAAAGCAAATAATAAAGGAATAGCCGTTTGGCTATTCCTTTATTATTTAGTTAAACAGTTCATGTTGCTTTGCTTATGAACTTAATTAACGAAGTGTTAATTCTTAAGTGGTGTAGCATTTCACCTTGTAACTTATGAAATCTTAACTAGCTTTAATGTGATTCAACTAATTATTATACTATTAATTAAAAATAATCACCTAGATTATTTTTATTACATAAATTGTGTATTATATTAAAATAATGAGAAGGTGAAATTATGTGTGGTATAGCTGGATGGGTAAATTTTAGTGAAAGTTTAAAATCAAACAGCAAAATTATAAAAAAAATGACTGATATATTAGAGAGGCGAGGACCAGATAGTGAAGGGATATATGAAAGTGAAAATGTACTTTTAGGACATAGAAGATTGATAGTGGTTGACCCTGAAGGTGGAGAACAACCTATGATAAAAATAATCAATGGTAATAAGTATGTGTTAGTATATAATGGTGAATTATATAATACTGAAGAGTTAAGAAAAAGTCTTTTAGAAGAAGGTTATTTTTTTGATTCTTACAGTGATACAGAAGTGCTATTAATGTCTTATATAGCATGGGGTGTTAATTGTATAAAAAAATTTAATGGAATATTTGCTTTTGCCATTTATGATGAAGAAAAAGAACAAGTGTTTTTGGCACGAGATCAAATGGGGGTAAAACCTTTATTTTATTCTATAAATAATAAAAATATAATTTTTGCTTCTGAAATAAAAGCAATACTAGCAAATCCTATGGTAAAGGCTCAAATTGATAGAGAAGGAATAACTGAACTATTTGCTTTAGGTCCAGCGGTAGTTCCAGGAAAAGCTATTTATAAAAATATTTTGGAAATTGCACCAGCTAATTGTTTGCTTATAAATAAGGAAAATATAAAAGTTTGGGAGTATTGGAAGGTTACTTTACAGGAAAATAAAGAAACAGTAGAAGAAGCGGCAGAACATGTAAGGCTATTACTCTTTGATGCAATAAAGCGTCAATTGGTGGGAGATGTACCAATATGTACTTTTTTATCAGGTGGATTGGATTCATCAGCCATATCAGCAATAGCAGCAGAAGAGTTTAGAAATAGGGGCAAGATACTAAATACTTATTCTATTGATTATAAAGATAATGAAAAGTATTTTAAATCTTCTTTATTTCAGCCTACTTCAGATAAGTACTGGGCTTTTAGGATGGCAGAGTTTATTAAAAGTAACCACAAAAATGTCGTATTAAATCATAAAGATTTGGTATTGGCATTGAAAGAGTCAACTTTGGCAAGAGATCTTCCAGGGATGGCAGATGTAGATTCGTCTTTATTGCTATTTTGTAAAGAAATTAGAAAGAATTTTGTAGTAAGTTTATCAGGCGAATGTGCAGATGAAATTTTTGGTGGATATCCATGGTATACTAATGAAGAAATGTTAAATGCAAAAACTTTTCCTTGGTCTAGAGCTGTAGGAATGAGAAAAAGTATTTTAAATGAAAAAATTAAAAAGTTTAATATAGAAGAATGTGCTGAATATGAATATTTAAAAACTTTAAAGGAAGTACCACATTTTGAAAATGAAGATAAGAAAAATTATAGAATGAAAGAAATGTTCTATTTGAATTTAAAATGGTTTATGGTAAATCTATTAAATAGAAAAGATAGATGTAGTATGTATAATAGTTTAGAAGTTAGAGTTCCCTTTGCAGATATTAGGATAGTGGAATATGCTTTTAATCTTCCAGCAGAGATAAAGCTTCTTCATGGACGAGAAAAGGGGATTTTAAGAAAAGCTTTAGAAGGAGTATTGCCAGAAGATGTGGTTTATAGAAAAAAAAGTCCGTATCCTAAAACCCATAATCCTATATATACAGAAATGGTATGTAAAGAAATGAATAAAATTTTAAGTGATAATAATTCTCCTATTTTAGAAATAATTGATAAGAAAGTTGTTAAAGAAATAGTTGATACGGAAGGAAAATCATATACTACTCCTTGGTTTGGGCAATTGATGACAGGGCCACAACTTATAGCATATTTAATTCAACTTAATATATGGATGAAAGAATATAATGTAAATATATTGATTTAACCAAGGAACTTGGGAAGGGATACAATTAGCAGCCTAAAATGTATTATAGTTGAGTTACAGCCATATTCTAATCAGCGGCGATAACTGGAAATGGTGCAATAACAGAAGCAAAGCAAATTTTGTATAAGTTTATAAGAAATGAAAAAAATATGTTGATATTACGAATGTTTTGAATTATAATGAAAATATAGTTTGTTATAAGAAATATAGTTTGTTATAAGAGGGCTATGATTATTCATATAAATCCCTAATATGGTGGGATGTTTCTACTGGAAACCTAAAATTTCTAAGCTATGGGTAAATTTAATTGTATATGACTTAATGCATAATAAGGTATAAAATGCTAATTGATATATTTAATTTAAATGTAACTAAGCTATACATGTTAATTTAGTAAGATAATTTACATGGGTTTTCATATAGAAGTATTTAGGAAATATAACTTATTGAAAAAAGTTTAGGAGGAAAATTTATGAAAAAGAAATCAATAGCATTAGTTCTTTCAGCTTTAATGGTAACAGGGTTAGTAGGATGTGGAAGTAATGAAGTCAAAAGTAGTGAAGAGGCAACTTTAAAAGTTGGTATGGTAACAGATTCAGGAACAATAGATGATAAATCATTTAACCAAGGAAGCTGGGAAGGAATTGGATTAGCTGAAGAGAAATTAGGAATTGAAAGAAATTATATGAAACCAGATGGAGAAACAGAAGTTGATTACTTAACTCAAATTCAAAATCTTTACGATGCAGATTATAAATTTATAATATGTCCAGGATTTAAGTTTGAAAGAGCTATATATTCAGCTCAAGAAAAATATAGCGATGCAAAGTTTGTAATCATTGATGGTGAGCCAAATGATGGAAATGGAAATGCTTTAGTAGCAGATAATACAGCTGCGCTATTTTTTGCTGAGCAAGAATCAGGATTTGTAGCAGGTGTTGCAGCAGCCTTAGAATTAAAAAGTGGTGATTTGGGATTCATTGGTGGTATGGAAATACCTTCAGTACAAAGATTTGATGCTGGATTTAAGCAAGGTGTAGCTTATGCTAATGAAAATCTTGGTACAGGAGTAACTTTAAAAGATGAGAACGTAGTATACTCAGGATCATTTACTGATACAGCATTAGGGCAGCAATTAGCAGCAACTATGTATGACAATGGTGTAAAAGCTATCTTTGCTTGCGCAGGTGGAACAGGAAATGGTGTTATTACTGAAGCTAAGACTAGAGAAGGGGTATGGGTAATTGGTGTTGACTCTGACCAATACAATGATGGTTTAAAATCGGATGGAACATCTGTAATATTAACTTCAGCTATTAAGAAGATAGATGAAGCAGCTTACCAAATGATAGAAGCAGAATTAAAAGGTACTTTCCCGGGTGGACAAACTATAACATTTGATGCTAAAAATGATGGCATTGGTATACCATCAGAAAATCCAAACTTAAGTAATTCAACAGTTGAAAAAGTTAAGGAAGTTTTAGAAGCTATAAAGAATGGTGAAATAGTAGTTAATTCAGAAGTATAATATATTATATATATGTGCATCCGGTTGTAAAACTGGATGCATTTTTATTTGTCGTTATAAATTAAATAAAGTTTCGTGTATGAAAATGTAATTGTAAAAGTAGCTGAATATAATAGTAAATATTTTTAGTTTAAGGAGGATATCAATGGAATATGTAGTAGAGATGCTTAATATCCGTAAAGAGTTTCCAGGAATAGTGGCGAATGATAATATAAAACTTCAACTTAAAAAGGGAGAAGTACATGCTCTTTTAGGAGAAAATGGAGCTGGAAAATCAACTCTTATGGGAATGTTATTCGGTATGTATAAACCAGATAGAGGATGTATAAAGGTAAGAGGTAAAGAAGTGAAAATTTCTAATCCTAATGTAGCAAATGATTTAGGAATTGGGATGGTTCACCAACACTTTAAGCTTGTGGAGAACTTTACAGTTACTGAAAATATAACTCTAGGATGTGAGCCTAAAAAAGGTTTAGTAGTAGATATTAAAACAGCTGCCAAGAGAATTGAAGAATTATCTAAACAGTATGGATTAAATGTAGATCCATATGCAAAGATTGAAGATATTTCAGTTGGGATGCAACAAAGAGTAGAAATACTTAAGATGTTATATAGAAATGCAAATGTATTAATATTTGATGAACCTACAGCTGTATTAACACCTAGTGAAATTGATGAATTGATTTCAATTATAAAAGAAATGACAAAAGAAGGGAAATCTGTAATCATCATAACACATAAATTAAAGGAAATTAAAGCTGTAGCTGATAAGTGTACAGTTATTAGAAGAGGTAAATACATAGGAACAGTTGATGTAAAAGATACTACTGAATCAGAAATGGCTAAAATGATGGTTGGTAGAGAGGTATCATTTAAAGTAGAAAAATCAGAAGCTAAACCCAAAGAAACTGTTGTAAGTATAAAGAATATTTCAGTTAAAAATAATAAGAAAGTTTTAGGTCTAAAGAATTTTTCATTAGATATTAAAGCTGGAGAAATAGTAGGTATAGCTGGTGTTGAAGGTAATGGACAAACTGAATTGGTTGAAGCATTAACTGGTATGAGACAAGTTGAATCAGGAATAATAGAATTTAAGAATAAAGATATAACAAAAGAATCTATCCGTCAAAGAATTGATGATGGCATTGCACATATTCCAGAAGATAGACATAAGAGAGGATTGATTCTTGATTATACAATGGAAGATAATATGGTGTTAAAGGCATATAAAAAAGCTCCATTTTCTAAATTTGGCTTAATTAATAGAGCAAAGATAAGAGAATATGCAAATAAAATAATAGAAACTTTCGATGTTAGAAGTGGTGAAGGTGGACAATCTATAGCAAGATCTTTATCAGGTGGTAATCAACAAAAAGGAGTAATAGGACGTGAAATAGAATCGAATCCGGATTTATTAATAGCTGTTCAGCCTACAAGAGGGCTAGATGTTGGTTCTATAGAATATATACACAAGAGATTAGTAGAACAAAGAGATTTAGGAAAGGCTGTCCTTTTAGTATCACTTGAACTTGATGAAGTATTAAATGTATCAGATAGGATTGCTGTAGTAAATAATGGTGAATTAATAGGGATAGTCAATGCTAATGAAACAAATGAAAATGAAGTTGGTTTAATGATGGCCGGCGTAAAGAAGGAGGAAGCTTAGTGCATAAGAATCAATTGTTAAAATCTCTTATGGCAATAGTTTTAGGATTATTTGCAGGATTTTTATTAATGTTATCTATGGGGTATAACCCAATAGATGGATATACTTACCTTTTTAAAGGTGGATTAATGAATACTCAGAGAATTGGTAATTCAATTGCGACGGCTACACCTTTAATATTAACAGGGTTGTCGGTTGCCTTTGCAAATAGGACTGGGTTATTTAATATAGGTACTCCTGGACAAATGTTAGCAGGTGGATTTACAGTAACAGCAATAGGTATTTTAGTAGATTTACCATCACCAGTATTAATACCTTTAATGGTTATATGTGGTATAATGGCTGGAGCTTTATGGGCAGCTATACCAGGAGTTTTAAAAGCGTTATTTAAGGTTAATGAAGTTGTTTCATCAATCATGATGAACTGGACTGCTTACTGGATAGTATATTATATGGTTCCACAATATTTAAAAGGAACTACAGAAACAGAATCAGCAAAGCTTGCTCAAGGAGCTACACTAAAGTCTGAGTGGCTTTCAAAAATGTTTGGAGGTTCATACATAAACCTTGGTATATTATTAGCAATAATATCTGTTGTAATTATTTGGCTTATACTTAATAAGACGGTTTTAGGATATGAATTAAAGGCCGTTGGATATAATAAATTTGGTGCAGAATATGCAGGTATGCCAGTAAATAGAAATATTGTTGTATCAATGATGATTGCAGGGGCGCTAGCTGGTCTTGCAGGAGTTGTTCAATATATGGGTAACTCACAAGTTATGCAAATAGGGGTTATGCCTTCACAAGGATTTGATGGTATAGCAGTATCTTTATTAGGTAATAACTCACCATTTGGAGTATTATTATCAGCATTATTCTTTGGTGTTCTTTATGTTGGTAAAGGATTTATGAATGCTAATGTTAAAGTACCACCAGAACTTGCAGATACAATTATAGCAACAATTATTTACTTTGCAGCTACAAGTATGATTATGGATAAGGTAATAAATAAGTTTAAGAAAATAAAAGAAGAAAAGAAAAAAGTTATAGCAGGTAAAACTACTGAAAGGGCGGTGGAAAAATAATGTGGGATATATTAGTTAAGATTTTTCCTTATGCAATAGCTTATACAATACCAATGCTAATTACAGCTTTAGGTGCATTATATTGTGAAAGAAGTGGTATAATTAACATAGGATTAGATGGATTTATGATTGTTGGGTCTTTTGCAGGAGCTTTAACTATATCTAAGCTTCAAGCAGCAGGTGTTGAAAGTGCTTTATGGATTGGCTTATTAGTAGCAGCTTTAGTTGGGGCGTTATTTTCGATATTACATGCTTTTGCTAGTATAAATTTAAATGCAGACCAAGTAATAAGTGGTACAGCTATAAATATGGTGGCGGGAGCTTTAACAGTATTTTTAGCAAGAAATATCACTGGTAGTGGTAATATAAGAATAACTATGGGGTTTGTACCACAAAGTATAAGTATATTAAAAGATATACCGGTATTAGGACCGCTATTCTTTACAAGAACTTATGCAACAACATGGTTAGTACTTGTTATATTAGCTGTAAGTACATTTTTATTATATAAGACAGCTTTTGGTATGAGATTAAGAGCATGTGGTGAAAATCCACAAGCTGCACAAGCAGTAGGGATTAACGTTACAAAGATGAGATACTTTGGGGTTATAATTTCAGGAGCTTTATCAGCTTTAGGTGGATGTATAATATTAGTTACTTATTCAGGAGAGTTTAATGGAAGTGTGGCAGGGTTAGGTTTCTTAGCTTTAGCAGCATTAATTTTCGGACAGTGGAAACCACTTGGAATTTTAGGAGCAACAGTATTCTTTGGATTTGCGTCTACACTTGCCAATGTTTCACAAGTAATTCCACAATTACAACAGATACCACTAGTACTATTAAAGGTGTTCCCTTATGTAATAACATTAATAGCACTTATTATATTCTCTAAATCTACACAAGCTCCGAAAGCAGCTGGAGAACCATTTGATGCAGGAAAGAGATAGGTAATAAAGATATATAATTTGTTTTGTTGGATATTCAATTTTAACATAAAATTAGGAGATCGTTGTTTTTTATGCAATAAAACTTTACACTAACCTAAAAACAAAGGGGGATATTTATGAAAAAAGTAAAAATTGCACTTTTAGGATTAGGTAATGTAGGAAAAGGTGTATTATCAATAATAAGAGAGAATAAAGAACAAATAGTTAAGCGCTCAGGATATGAAGTAGAAATAGCTAAGATACTGGTAAGAGATGTAAAGAAAGATAGAGGTGTAGAAGTACCAACAGAAATACTTACAACAAGTTATGAAGAGATATTAAATGACAATGAAATAAAGATAGTTGTTGAAGTTATGGGTGGTATAGAGCCAGCAAAAGAATACATTATCAGAGCTATGGAAGCTAAAAAACAAATAGTTACAGCTAATAAGATGCTTTTAGCTACTTGTGGTGATGAAGTATTTGAAAAAGCTGATGAAATGGGAGTAAGTTTCCAATATGAAGCAAGTGTAGCAGGTGGTATTCCTATTATTAATGGAATAAGTCAAAGCTTAACAGCTAATAAAATTAATACTTTATATGGTATTATTAATGGTACTACCAATTATATTTTAAGTAAGATGGAACTTGAGAATTTGAACTTTGAGGATGTGTTAAAAGAGGCTCAGGATAAGGGATATGCTGAAGCTGATCCCACATCTGATATAGAAGGATATGATGCACAATACAAGCTTGTAATATTGTCTTCTTTAGCATTTGGTACCAAAATAAAACCTGAACATGTATATAGAGAAGGTATAACAAAGATAAATTCTATAGATATGGAATATGCTAGTAGCTTTGGTATGGTAATAAAACTTCTAGCTATTGCTAAAGAAGAGAATGGAGAACTTGAATTAAGAGTACATCCAACCATGATTCCAGAAACTCATCCTTTAGCTAATGTTTATGATTCATTTAATGCAGTATTCATTAATGGTAATGCTGTAGGGGATATGATGTTTTATGGTAGAGGAGCAGGAAGTCTTCCAACAGGAAGTGCAGTAGTTAGTGATATTATATGGATATTAAGAAATAATGTAGAAGTTGAAAATATGCAGCCAGTAGTTAAGAACAACCTTTGGGAAATGAATATTAAAGATTTAAAGGATATTGAAAGCAGATATTATTTAAGAATTACAGTAAGTGATAAACCAGGTGTATTAGGTCAGATAACAACAATATTTGGTGCCAATAAAGTCAGTTTAAAATCAGTAATTCAAAAGGGTGTAAAGCAGGAAGAAAATATTGACGTCACATTGGTCTTGATAACTCATAGTACCACAGAAGGATTAATTATGGATTCAATAGAGAGGCTTTATGATTTGAAAACTGTTAAAAGTATTGATAATATAATAAGAATAGAAGATTTTAGATAAATTAAAGATATGAGGTTAATATAAAAAACAGCGGGAATGTGTTTATTACATCCGCTGTTTTATATTTAAATTACGCTGGTTAACGTTTCACTTGCAAAACTTAGTTTATTAATATATCCTTCGTAAATTAATGTTTTATTTTCAACTGCCAATAAGTCTAAAGGTAAGATTTCCTCAGGTTTTTTATGGGTATTAAAGATACCGCTATTTATTAATACTTCAGAGACAAATTCAGAGCAGAAATAATAATTTTCTCTTTTTTTTGGTTTATTAAAGTATACAAGGCTTGTCCCTAAAATATTGTATTTTAAATTATCTTTGTTATTTTCGAAAATACGTATTTCTTTGACAAGTTTATGATACTGGTGTTCAGTAACACTAACTTTATAAATTAGGCATTTGCTTTCAGGAAACATAGCAAATACTCCGTCATATATATTTTCATATACAAATCCAGCAGGAAGCACTTTAGCTGGATTAATACGGCCAAAAGAATACATTTTTGTGAAGGTGTTGTCTAAAGAAAGTGAAACATGAGCATATTCTTCGTGAGTACATAAAGAAATTAAGTGTGAAAACATTGTACCAGTTTTTGAAAATACTAAATAAATATTTTTTGAGCTCATAACTATCCCTCCATTATATAAAGTATATTGTACACTAAAATTCCATCAATGTTAATAAAAAGTGAAATACATTAATAATTATTTAAGAAAATGTCAATAGGTACAATATATTGTTTATTTATAAGATATCTTATGATAGAATTAGTTAATAAAAAAGAAAGGAAAAAAATAGATGGAATACAGATTTACTTTCGAAGGAAGAGAATATAAACTAAATAAAGAAAACTTAGATTATTTTATTAATGATGAGGAAAATCCTATAAAAAATATTGATTTAGATAAAGTATTAGAAATAATGACAAATAGTAATGAAGTGGATTTTTCAAAAGAGTACTTTGATATGCCATGTGGAGAATGTAAAGATGGTCTTAGGGAAAAGAAAAAATTCTTTGCTTTTCTAGGATATAATTTTTACATATATACTAAGAATGGAGAATTTGTTATAAGTTCAATTGATAAAGAATACGAAGGACTTTCATTTAACAGGCTGCAAAAGGCAGGGAAAGTGGATAATAGCTATATAGTATTAGTCAATGTATGTAAGCATTGCGGAAGCTATTCAGTGGAAATAGAGGAATTTGAAATATAGATATAAGTATATGAATGGAGAGGATTTAGAATAAATATAGCTATTTATGAAGGAATACTATTAAGTAAATAGTGTTCCTCTTTATATGGAAAAAATGATATAATAAGTGCTATAGTAAAAAATTAGTAAATTGAGGTAGAAATATGAAGATTGTTAAAAAAATTATTTTAGCTGCAACGGTTTGTACAGCAATAATTGCAGCAATTGGATGTACTAAGAATGAAAGCAGTACAGAAGTAAAAGAAAGTAAGGATGATGTTAGTGTTGAAAATGGTGATTTACCAATTGCTACAATAGTGGTAAAGGGCTATGGAACTATAAAAGCAGAGTTATATCCAAGTAAAGCATCAAATACAGTGAATAACTTTATTTCCCTAGCAAACTCTGGCTTTTATAATGGATTAACATTTCATAGAATTATAGATGGATTTATGATACAAGGTGGAGATCCAGAAGGAAACGGAACTGGTGGTCCAGGATATTCTATAGCAGGAGAATTTTCTAGTAATGGTTATGAAGCAAATGATTTAAAGCATATTGATGGTGTATTATCAATGGCAAGAGCAAGAAGTAATGATTCAGCAGGAAGCCAATTCTTTATTATGGTAGGTGAGTTCAATAATTTAGATGGTCAATATGCTGCTTTTGGGAAAGTAATAAGTGGACTAGATATAGTAAAGAACATTAGCAAAGTAGCAACAGATAACAACGATAAGCCAAAGGAAGCTGTGGTTATAGAATCTATTACAGTAGATACAAAGGGAGTTAATTATCCAGAAGTGGAAAAGATTAATTAATAAAGATGGTTGTTCCTTCAGGGATGTTATCATAAATCCATTTGGCATTTTCAGTGGAAAGGCGAATACAACCATCGGTGAGTTGCATGCCAAGTCTATCATCCTTTATGGTACCATCTAGATAATAGACTATAGAGTGAAAGAGATAGTTTCCTTTAATTTGGGTGTAGTAGAGGCATCTAAAGCCACGATTTTCACCAAAGGAATAACCTTTTACGCCAACGAAAAAGGTTCCCTTAATGGTTGGTTCCCATGGTTTACCTATGGTACATAAAAAGCTTTTATATAGAGTCCAGGAATTTTTAGATTTTTTAAAGATATTAGTTTTGAAATGGTCAGTATCAACCCAGATTAGATAAATGCTTGAGCTATTAATATTTTTTGAATTTATAAAAGATTCGGCATTTGATAAGTAGTCTTTTGCATAACGTTTTGATGAAAATGGATGAAGGTTTTTTAAATTAAGTTTCGTATGAATTTTTTTTATAAATTTAGAAATCATAATTTAGAAATCCTCAAATCATTAATATACTATATATTATAAAAATAAATATAAAATGGTATGAAATTTATAACTTATATGCTATAGATTGATATTTATGATGATATCATCTATGAGAATTGATAATATTTTAATAATAAAATAGTTGGAATTTATGATAAAAAAATAAAATCACCATATAGAAAGAGTATTTTTTAGGGAACAAGACAAAATAATTCTTGAGGTGATATATGATGAAAGTTATTAAGAAAGATGGAAGACTTCAAGAACTTGATCTTGAAAAAATAAAAATTAGTATTTTAAGTGCTACTAATGATAGTAAAGAGTTACTAAATGAATCAGATGTAAAGATATTAGTGGAAGACATCAATTCTAAAATGAAAGAAGTAAGGAAAGATGGCGAAGACACTTCAAGTTATGAAATATCTGGTATAGTAATTGCTATATTAAAAAGAGATGGATTTTCTGACATAATAGAGAAATACGTAGGTTATGAAAAACAATGATGTATATTTTTGCTATTGGATTTATAACTATGATATAATGATTAATAATTAAAGAAGTAAAAGTATAAGTAAGGATTGGTGAGTATTTTTGAATTATAAATTAATAGCATTAGATATGGATGGAACGTTACTAAGAAAGGATAAAACAGTATCTGAAAGAACTAAAAAAGCAATAGATGATGCTAGAGAAAAGGGAGTAACGGTAGTATTAGCTACAGGAAGACCTATAGATGGTGTAACTAGATATTTAGAAGAACTAGATATGTATGGTGAAAATGACTATGTACTTAGCTATAATGGTGGTTTAGTTTTAAAGACTAAGGATAGAGAGCCAATTTGTAAAATAGGTTTAACTGGTGAAGATTTACATTATTTATATGAAGTAAGTAAGGATTTAGGGGTAAATATTCATGCTTTCTCTGAAACAAAAGGATTAATTACACCTAAAAATAGTAAGTACACTGAAGTAGAAGCAAATATTAATAATATTAAGATAAACATTGAAGATTTTAATAAGTTAGAAAAAGAGCATAGCATAATAAAGATAATGATGATTGATGAAGAAGAAGTATTACAGAAGGCTGTAGATAATCTTCCAAAGGAAGTATATGATAAGTATACAGTAGTTAGAAGTACGCCATATTTCCTTGAATTTTTAAATAAAGAAGTAAATAAAGGTGTAGGTGTTGAAATGCTAGCGAAGCATATGGGAATAACATTAGATCAAGTAATAACTATGGGAGATGCAGGAAATGATCTTCATATGATTGAATGTGCAGGTATGGGTGTTGCCATGGGAAATGCTTTTGAAGAAGTTAAGAAAGCTGCAAATTATATTACAGACACTAATGAAAATGATGGAGTTGCCAAAGCAATAGAGCATTTAGTTTTAAATAGTTAATAATATTTACGTATAAGGACTCTTTATAGAGTTCTTATATTTAGTTAGGAGAGAAATTTATGCATTATGGGAATTTACAAAAGATACGTGATGGGAAAAGAACTTTTGGAATAACACCAGATATTCCAAGTGGATTTATACAACCAGAAACGTTAGAAAAAATTGCTAAGGTGGCAAAAAAATATAAAGCTGTATTAAAGATAACATCAGGGCAAAGGATATTAATTACTAATTTAAAGGAAGAGGATTTACCAAAGGTGTGGGAAGAACTTGGAATGGAGCCAGCAGTTATAACAACTAACTCTGTAAAGAATATAGAAAGCTGTCCAGCAGGATTTTGTAAAAGAAGTAAGTATAATACCATTGGTATAGGTGTTAAGCTTACTAAGAAATATGCTAAAAAAGAAATGCCTTGTAGAACTAAGATAGGAGTAGCTGGATGCAGAAATGCCTGTGGAAGTGTTTATGCTAGAGATGTTGGTGTAATAGCTGATAAGTCAGGATTGATGGTGGTGGCAGGAGGCTCAGCAGGCTTTCATCCAAGAGTGGCAGATGTTATTGCCAAGGATCTTACAGAAGAAGAAGCTCTACAATTAGTAGATAATATCTTTGAATATTATAAAGATGAAGCAGAACTAGGAGAAAAACTTAGCTTAATGATAGAAAGAATTGGAGTTGAGAGCTTCATTGAAAGAGTAAAATTAAGATAATGATGAGTGATGAATTGAGGAATAACGTCCTTTGAATGGAATTTAAAAAAATATGATTTTTGGTTTTAATTTTACGAATTATAAATAAGTAATTTAAAATAGATTTCGGGTTTATGTTTACAATAATGTCTTTCTATGTGATAATATTATATATTTTGTAAAAATGAAATATGAATATGTATGATAAAGATACAGGAAATTATGTATAATATAATTGTTTATGTATTACAAAAGAAATAAAAATAATATACTGGAGTTGAAAAAATGAAAATAGGATTTGATCATGAAAAATACTTAGAAGAGCAATCTAAATATATTTTAGAAAGAGTAAATAATTATGATAAGCTGTACTTAGAATTTGGTGGAAAGCTATTATTCGACCTTCATGCAAAGAGAGTGCTACCAGGTTTTGATGAAAATGCTAAAATTAAATTATTACATAAGTTAAGAGAAAATGTGGAAGTAGTTATTTGTGTATACGCTGGTGATATAGAGAGAAATAAAATAAGAGGTGACTTTGGAATAACATATGATATGGATGTTATGAGACTTATTGATGATTTAAGATCTTATGATTTAGAAGTTAATTCAGTAGTTATAACTAGATATAATGACCAGCCATCGGCAACAGTATTTATTAATAAACTCGAAAGAAGAGGAATAAAGGTTTATAAGCATAGAGCTACAAAAGGATATCCTACAGATGTGGATACAATTGTTAGTGATGAGGGATATGGTAAAAATCCATATATAGAAACTAGTAAACCAATAGTGGTAGTTACAGCACCAGGTCCTGGAAGTGGAAAGTTAGCAACTTGTTTAAGTCAGTTATATCATGAATACAAAAGAGGAAAGGCGGCAGGGTATTCCAAATTTGAAACTTTTCCAGTATGGAATGTACCATTAAAGCATCCTTTAAATATAGCTTATGAAGCAGCAACAGTAGATCTTAAGGATGTAAATATGATAGATTACTTCCATTTAGATGCATATGGAGAAACAGCAGTAAACTACAATAGAGATCTTGAAACATTTCCTGTATTAAAAAGAATAATAGAGAAGATTACTGGTAAGGAATCTGTATATAAATCGCCAACTGATATGGGAGTTAATAGAGTAGGGTTTGGAATAATAGATGATGATGTTGTTAAAGAAGCATCAAAACAAGAAATAATTAGAAGATACTTTAAAACAGGTTGTGAATATAAAAAAGGTTATGTAGATAAAGAAACTTTTGAAGCTGCAAAACTTATCATGGAACAGGTTAATTTAAAAGAAGAAGATAGAAATGTGGTTTTACCAGCTAGAAAACGTGCAGAAAATTTAAAAGAAACAGTAGATAAAAATGAGATAGTGCCAGTTATTGCATTAGAGTTAGAAGATGGAACAATAATCACAGGTAGAAATACTGAAACTTTAGATAGTTCTGCTTCAGTTTTAGTAAATGCAATTAAGTATTTAGCAAATATTTCAGATGACATTCATTTAATATCACCAGTAATATTAGAACCGATAATTAAATTAAAATCTGAAACTTTATCAAGTAAAAATGTTGCCTTAAATTGTGAAGAGGTTCTTATAGCATTAAGTATTTGTGCAGCAACAAATCCAATGGCTCAAGCAGCAATGGATAAATTACCACTACTTACAGGTGGGCAAGCACATTCAACAATAATAATTCCAACTAATGATGAACAAACTTTCAGAAAGCTTGGAATAGATATAACCTGTGATGCAGTATATCCATCAGAAAGCCTTTATTATTAATTACGTGCATAAGTGCAACGATATGTACTGTTTAATTAAAATAGGAAATAACCTAACGGCTATTTCCTGTTTTTTATTCAGCTATATTTATAAATTCAAAGGTTTTAACATTGAAAAGCCCTTTATCTGTAATTTTTATGTCAGGTATAACTGGCAGTGATAAAAATGATAAAGTTAAAAATGGATTAAAGTTTATTGATGGAGCAATTTTATCAATGGCAGCATGTAATTTTACTAAATCATTTATAACCTCATCAGCACTTCTATTAGTAATTAGACCAGCAATTTCTAAGCTTAAAGAAGCAAGAACTAAACCATTTTTCACCACAACTATTCCACCACCTAATCGCTTAATTTCATTACAAGCTAGAATCATATCAGTATCATTAGTACCACATACAATTAAATTATGAGAATCATGAGCTACAGTAGTTGCAATGGCACCAGATTTTAATTTTAATCCTTTAACTACTCCTAAACCTATATTACCTAAATTATGATGTCTTTCTATTACAGCTATCTTTAATAAATCTTCATCAATAGATGGGATGAAAGATTTATCTAAATTTAATGCTGAAATATTTATTTTAAGATGATTAGTTTCTAAGTTATTAGGTATGATTTCAATTACATTTAATTGTGTCTTATTTTCAAGAGATATATTAAAGCTTTCTTTTGTAAGCTTTGGAATATTAATAGTTGGCTCAATGTTAATTTCCGTTACCTCAACAGAGCTATTAGTAATTAGTTTATTATCTTGTACTACAAGTTTACCATTTTTATAAACAGAAGAAATTTTAAAGGTAACTAAAGAATCAAGAATGATAAAGTCTGCAATATATCCAGGAGCAATGGCACCTTTTGTTTTTAAACCATAACATTCGGCGGTATTTAAAGTAGCCATTTGAATTGCTGTCTCTGGACGTAGTCCATCACGGATACACATTTTAATTGAATTATCAATGGAACCATTTTTTAATAAATCATCTATATGTTTATCATCTGTACAAAGACAAAGTCTTCTGCTATTATGTATTGAAGCACCTTTAACTAGTTCATTTAAATTTTTAGCTACAGTACCTTCTCGTATAAGTACGTACATTCCCCTACGAACTCTTTCAATAAGTTCCTCATAAGTGTGACATTCATGATCAGTTTTAATAGATGCAGCAGCATAGCTATTTATTTTATCAATATCAAAGCCAGCTCCATGACCATCTATAATGGAGTTGTTTTCAACTGCATCATAAAGTTTACATATCATATGTTCACTACAGTTAATAACTGATGGGCTATCCATAACTTCTGCAAGTCCTAAAACTCTTTTATTATCATATAATGGCTTTAGGTCTAAGTTATTTAATATAGCACCAGAATTTTCAAAAGGAGTTGATGGAACGCAAGAAGGAAGCATAAAGTAGAAATCTAACGGTAAGTTTTCACTTAAATCCATCATAAGGTTAATGCCTTTTATACCTAATACATTTGCAATTTCATGGGGGTCAACAATCATAGAAGTTATTCCATGAAGTAATGCGGCTTTATAATATTCTTTAGGTGTTAATAGTGAACTTTCAATATGAGCATGTCCATCTATTAAACCAGGACAAATGTACTTTCCAGTACCATCAATTTCAGTTTTTCCTTTATATTCACCTATACCTACTATATATCCATTACAAATTGCAACATCAGAAATGAATGTAGAGTTTTGAAAAACATCTACAATGGTGATGTTTTTTATGACCAAGTCAGAAATTATTTGCTTAGATGCAGCTTGTATGTTTTTGATAAATACATCTTTTTTCATTAATAAATCCACCTCTTTATATGTACTTAACCTTCGTGGACTTTTCTTCATAGTAAATATCATTTACGGTGATATTGTAGAGACGCTTAAACCGTATTATTAAGCTTATACGAAAGTTATTGTTTATATTATAGTAATTTTACGTAACTATGTCAAAGAATAATTTATATAAGCACCAAGATAGTTATAAATTGAAAATAATAATAAATATGAAAAAAAAGTAAAAATGATTTAGTAGAGGAAAGGGAGGAGAAAAAATATAGATAAGTATTTCGAGAGATTTACCTAAATTTAAGGTGTTAAGTGACGAAAATATTTTTTAATGAATAATGAAAGAGATGTTTCACAGGATATAATAAAATTATGCTGAAAAGTTGTTAATGTATGAGGTAGTGTATATAATTATAAGTATGTTTTTAAATAAAAAGTAGGTGGTGAAGTATGTTAGGTCTAATAGGGATAAAAAAGGGTGTAGATGTAAGTATTAGAGAAAAATTAGTGATTTCACCAAGAACTAAAGATTTAATAAGTAACTCATTGAGAAATATTACTGATGAATTTGTAATATTAAGCACATGCAATAGGACAGAAATTTACTTTAAAGGTCAAGGCATAGATAAGGAATTGATATTTGAGGTTTTAAATTGGGATAAGAGTCTTTTAGAGTATGTATTTTACATAGATGGTGAAAGTGCTGTAAAACATCTATTTGAGCTTGCTTGTGGTTTTCATTCCAGAATATTAGGTGAGGATCAAATCTTAGGTCAAATAAGGGATGCTTATTTAGAAGGAGTTGAAAAAGGATATATATTTTCAGAGCTTATGAGACTTTTTGAGGAAGCCATAAGCTGTGGTAAAAGATTTAGGAGTGATACTAAGCTTTATGAGATTCCAGTATCATCGTCTTCTATAGCTGTAAATAAAGTTATAGAAAGTAAAGCTGAAAAATTAATGGTTATGGGTTATGGAACTATAGGAAAGCTAGTGATTAAATATGCTTTAGGTACAGAGCTTAAAGAAATAAACATAGTAGTAAGAGATAAGAGTAAAGTAGAGAAAATTACTGACCAGAGGGTAAATATATTAACTTACAATGAGGCTAGAGAAAGATTAAATGAAATGGATGGGTTAATAAGCTGTACAGCAGCTAGCCATCTTGTAGTTGAAAAATATCATATAAATAAGGAAGGTAAGAATATATTATTGATAGATTTAGCCATGCCAAGAGATATTGATCCACAGCTTCAGAATTATGAAAGAGTACAACTTTTAGATATTGATAAGATAAGCAAGCTTGATGATGAAAATAAGCATTTAAGAGTGGAAAGAATGCAAAAAAATAAATATATTATTGATAAATACATAAAAGAATATATGAATTGGTTGAATTTAAGATGTGTTACCAACTATATTAAAGAATTTAAAGATTCAGGTGATTTTATCGTAAGCCATAGAGTTAAATCTTTTGAAAATAAATGTAAGAATAAAGAAGATGCTAAATTAGCAGAAATACTGATAAAAAGTACGGCAGATTATTATATAAATAGAGCCATAAAAGTGCTAAAGAATGAAAAGGCAAAGGGTAGGGAAGAACAGTGTCTAAGAATTTTAATGGAGATATTTACGAAAAAATAGAATATATGCCAATAACTTTCTTTGCTAATACTTTAAGAGTTGGTATTATTGGAGGGGGAAGAGGTTCATATATTAAAGCAAAGACTTTAAGTAGTAATGGAGTGGAAGTGGAAGTGCTATCAAGAGAATTTATTGATGATTTCCAAAATATTTCAGTTACATTAATAAAAAAAGAATATTATAAAAGATTTATTGAAGATAAACATATGGTCATAATAGCTATATCAGATGAAGAAATTATAGATAATATAATAAGAGATTGTAATTCTTTAGCTAAAATATATATTAATTCTGCAAATTTTAAAAAGGGTATGGGTGTTATTCCAGTGAAAAGGGAAAGCAGTAATATTTTAATGAGTATAAACACCAAGGTTGGTAATCCAAAAGGTGCAGTGATGCTGGCTGATAAACTTCAAAAAGAAATTGTAGGATATGATGATTTTATGGAGTTTACAGGAAATTTAAGAAATACTATTAATATGGAAAATGCAGAAAAGCTAAAGCTACTTTCCTTTGTTAATAGTGAAGATTTTAAATATATATTTGATAAAGGTAAGGGGAAAATAGTATTAGAGTTATTTTATAAGGAGAAAATAAATGAATTTGATTTTAGCAACAAGAAAAAGTAAGCTTGCACAGAAACAGACAGAAACTATTATTGCAATGCTTAAAGAAAAGCAAAAGATAGATGCAAAAAAATTATTAGTAGTTACTGAAGGAGATAAAAGACTAGATGTAACTTTAGATAAGATTGGTGGTAAGGGTCTTTTTGTTAAAGAAATAGAATTTGCTTTATTGGAAGGAAAAGCACAAGGGGCTGTTCATTCAATGAAGGATGTACCATATGAATTAGCAGAAGATTTTGAATTAGTAGCAATGCCAGAAAGAGAAGACGTAAGAGATGTTTTTGTATCAAGAGATGGAATTTCCTTAAAGAATTTAAGAAAAGGAGCTATAATTGGAACAAGTAGTATTAGAAGAGCAGCACAATTAAGAAAGATAAGAAGTGATTTAAATATTGTACCTATAAGAGGTAATGTAGGCACTAGATTAGAAAAGATGAAAAATGAAGGTATGGATGGGATAATACTTGCAGCAGCAGGTCTTAAGAGACTTGGAATGGAAGATATAATAACAGAATATTTAGATCCAAAGGTATTTATACCGGCTGTTGGTCAAGGTGCATTAGGAATTGAATGTTTAAAAAATAGTGAAAGTAGAAAATATTTTAAGGCACTAGATGATAAAGATACAAGAATTGCTGTAGAGGCAGAAAGAAGTTTTATGAAAAGGCTTAATGGTGGATGCCATACATTAATAGGATGCTATGCTGAAATAAAAAAGGATAATCTTTATATCATAGGAACATTTGAAGTTAATGGCAAAATAGTTGTTAAAGATATAACTGGAAAAAAGGATGATAATATACAATTAGGTATTAAATTAGCAGAAAGCATATTAGAAGTATAGGAGGATTAAAAATGGGCAAAGCATATATAATTGGCACAGGGCCAGGAGATGAGGAGTTATTAACTGTAAAAGCAGTAAAGGTATTAGAGAAATGTACAGCAGTTCTTTATGATAGGCTTGTATCTAATAATATACTAAATTATTTAAAGGAAGATTGTGAAATATATTATTGTGGAAAAGAGCCAGGATGTCATTATAAGACTCAAGAAGAAATAAATGAGATGATTGTAAGTTTGGTAAAGGAAGGCCATGTAGTAGGTAGGATAAAAGGTGGAGATCCATATGTTTTTGGTAGAGGAGGCGAAGAAGTATTAGCTTTAAAGGAAGAAAACTTAGAGTTTGAAGTTATTCCTGGAGTTACTTCTCCTATAGCAGTACTTAATTATGCAGGTATTCCTATAACTCAAAGGGGAATGTCACAAGGATTCCATATAATAACTGGTATGACAGCAGCTGATGAAAAGATTAACTGGCAGGCATTAGCAAAGGAAATAGGTACTTTAGTATTTATGATGGGGCTTGAGAATATTGAAAGAATAATGAGTAATTTATTAGAAAATGGTAAAGATGGTAGTACACCAGCTGCTGTAGTTATGAGAGGTACATCGTCTAAGCAGAAAAAAGTCATTGGTACTGTTGATGACATATGTGTTAAGGTGAGAGAAGTAGGATTAAAGTCTCCATGTATCATAGTGGTTGGAGAAGTAGTATCATTAAATGAAAAATTATCATGGTATGAGAAAAAACCTTTATTTGGAGCAAATATTTGTATAACTAGATCAAGAGAGCAATCTTCAAACTTAAAAAATAAGTTGCGAGATTTAGGTGCAGAAGTTACAGAAATTAATTCTATTAAGAGAAAGTCTACAATGGATAATCTAAATGAAGTAAAGAAAAAGATTGATAAATATGACCATATAATTTTAACCTCTGTAAATGGAGTAAATATGTTCTTTGATTATTTAATTAAAGAGAAAATAGATATTAGAACTATTAAGGCTAATTTCTCAGTTATAGGAAAAGCAACAAGAAAGGCTTTAGAGGCTCGTGGAGTAATGCCTTTTATCATGGCTAGGGAGTTTGTAGGTGAAGGATTATTTAAAGTACTTAATCCATATCTTAAAAAAGGAGAAAATGTACTTATTCCGTGTTCTTCAAGTAGTAGAGAGTATTTAAAGGAAGAAATAGAAGCCTTAGGATTAAATGTTGATAGAGTTCATACTTATGATACAGTATGCGGAGATATGAAAAACAAAAAGGCTCTTGAAGAAGTAGATTATGTATTATTCACAAGTCCAAGCACTGTACATAATATGATTAATGTATTTGGTAAAGAAGAAATAAGCAAGAAGATATCAATAGCCATTGGTAGACAGACTGCTAAGGCATTAAAGTCTAATGATATTCATTGTTATACTTGCAAAAAGCATTCAGAAGAAGGATTTTTGGAAGAAATAATAGGTATAAAGGAGGAATATGATGTTTAGAAGAGGAAGAAGATTAAGAGATACAGTAATTATAAGAGATCTTGTAAGAGAAAATGAGCTTAGTGTGAAAGATTTTATCCTTCCTATTTTTGTGGTGGAAGGTGAAAATATAAAAAGAGAGATAAGCTCTCTTAAAGGAAATTATCATTGGTCAGTAGATAGACTAGGTGAACTTGTAAAGGAATTAAAGGAAACAGCAGTAAGATCAGTAATAATTTTTGGTGTGCCAGAACATAAGGATTGTAAAGGAACAGAAGCTTATAATGAAGATGGAATAGTTCAAAAAGCCATAAGAAAGCTTAGAGAATTAGATGATGAACTGTATATAATAACAGATGTATGTATGTGTGAGTATACAGATCATGGACATTGTGGAATCATTCATGGAAAGAGCATAGATAATGATGAAACTTTAGAGTATTTAGGAAAGATAGCTTTATCACATGCAAAGGCAGGTGCACATATGATTGCACCATCAGATATGATGGATGGAAGAATTGGTCATATTAGAAAGGTTTTAGATGATAATGGCTTTAAAATGACACCTATAATGAGTTATGCAGCAAAATATGCATCAGGATTTTATGGTCCATTTAGAGAAGCAGCTGGTTCAGCTCCACAATTTGGCGATAGAAAGGGATATCAAATGGATCCTGCTAACTCAAGAGAAGCAATGCTAGAAATTGAAGCAGATATAAATGAAGGGGCAGATATTATAATGGTTAAACCAGCTATGTCATATCTTGATATAGTAAGAGAAGCAAGAAATAGATATGATGTACCATTATGCGTATATAATGTCAGTGGAGAATATGCAATGGTTAAGAGTGCAGGAGAAGCAGGACTAATTGATGAAAAAAGAGTTGCTTTAGAAATGCTTATGTCTATGAAAAGAGCTGGTGCAAAAATGATAATGACTTATTATGCAATAGAAGCAGCAAGATGGTTAAAGGAGGATAGTAATTAATGAGAAATGAAGAAATATTTATTAAATCAAACGAATATATGCCAGGTGGAGTTAATTCACCAGTAAGGGCATATAGGGATATGGGAATAAATCCTCCTGTGATGAAGAGTGGAAAAGGTGTAATAATCAAAGATGAAGATGGTAAGGAATATATTGATTTTGTATTAGCATGGGGACCTATGATATTAGGCCATTGTAATGATGAGGTAGTGACTGCCATAAAGGAAATAAGTGAAAGTGCAATAGCCTTTGGAGCACCAACAGAATTAGAACTTCAAATGGCAAAATTTCTATGTGAGGAAATGGATAATGTTGAAATGGTGAGAATGGTTAATTCAGGAACAGAAGCAACTATGAGTGCCATAAAACTAGCTAGAGGATATACCAAGAAAAATAAAATAATCAAATTTGCTGGATGCTATCATGGGCATTTTGATGGATTCTTAGTAGAAGCAGGATCAGGTGTGCTTACAGAAGGCATTGCCGGTTCTCTTGGTATACCACAAGATAGTATAAAAAATACATTAATTGGTGTTTATAATGATGCAGAACAAGTAAGAGGATTATTTGAAGCTTATGGTGATGATATTGCAGCTGTTATTATTGAACCAGTAGCAGGTAATATGGGTGTTATTAAAGCAGATAATGAATTTATGGAAACTCTTAGAGTGCTGTGTGATGAGTATGGCGCATTACTTGTTTTTGATGAGGTAATGAGTGGTTTTAGAGTTGCTTTTAAAGGAGCACAAGAATTATTTAATGTAAGCCCTGATCTTATAACTTATGCTAAGATAATGGGAGGTGGACTTCCAGCAGGTGTTTATGGAGGAAGAAAAGAAATAATGGAAAATCTTTCACCTCTAGGGGGAGTATATCAAGCTGGTACTATGTCTGGAAATCCAATAGTTATGTCAGCAGGACTTGCTACGCTTAATATATTAAAATCTAAGCCAGAAATATATGATAAAATAAATTATTTAGGACAAATGTTACAAAAAGGTGTAGAAAGTATTGCTTCTGAAAATAATATAAATGTAGTGGTAAATAGATTTGGTGGAATGATGACCATATTCTTTACTGATAAAGATACTGTAAGAACATATGAAGATGCTAAAAGTTGTAACTTGGAAATGTTCAAAAAGTATTTCTTATGTATGAATAAGAATGGAATAAATATTCCTCAATCGCAGTTTGAAGCATTATTTTTAAGTAGTGAGCATAATGAAGATCATGTTAAAAAATTCTTATCAGCTTTTAAGGAGTTTGCGGAAAATGAATTCATTGTTTCCATATAGTGAAATACACAATTTATATCTTGAAATGATTGACTTTTCTGACAATTTACAAAAAGGGGGAAAAGTTGTATTATTATTAAGGTCATATAGGTGTGATAAAGAAAAAATATGTGATTTATAGGAGGAAGTAGTAATGTATAGAAAAGAGATTGATAATTTATCTCATTCAGCTGAAGTTAAGATTGGATTATTTAACAAAAGCGTGCCAAAGTACTTAACATCAGCAATGCTTGGAAGCTTATTTGTAAGTTTAGGAATTATGCTTATTTATTCTATTGGTGGAATAATGCATCATGCTGATATTGGAACCTACAAAATAGTAATGGGATTATGTTTTGGTGTTGCTTTAAGTTTAGTGTTCATGGCAGGTGGAGATTTATTTACTAGTAATGCTATGATAATGACTATAGGTGCTTTAGAAAATAAAGTAACATGGCTAGATGCAGTGAAAATATGGGTTGCAGTTTGGATTGGAAATGTAATGGGTGGTGTTATAGGTGCATGCCTATATGTTTACAGTGGTGCTGCTTTAGGAAAAAGCGATTATATAGGTGAGTTTATAGTAGAGCAAGTTGCTATAAAAATGGGAACTCCTTCTGGACAATTATTTTTAAGAGGATTACTTTGTAATATATTAGTTTGTTTAGCAACTTGGATGTGCTATAAATTAAAAGAAGAAACAGCTAAATTAATAATGATTTTCTGGTGCTTATTTACATTTATAACTGCAGGTTTTGAACATAGTGTTGCTAATATGGGATTCTTAACTATGGGATTATTACTACCACATGATGCAGCAGTTACAATTGGAGGATGGTTCCACAATATAGCTTGGGTTTCCCTTGGAAACTTTATAGGTGGAGTATTATTTGTAGGATTACCATATTATTTTATTACTGATAAGAAAAAATCTACAAAAGAAGCTGAGAAAGTAGCATAATAAAAAAGATACAGCAAAAGCTGTGTCTTTTTTAATTGATTTTGTAAATCCACCCTTCAGGTGCTTTTATATCACCAAATTGTATCCCATAAAGAATTTTATAAAGTTCTTTTATAACAGGACCTACTTCAGTTTCACTATAGAAGACATGAAGTTTACCTTTATATTCAATTCCACCAATAGGAGTTATGACAGCAGCAGTACCACAGGCACCTGCTTCTTTGAATTCATCTAAATTATCTATATATACCTCTCGTTCATAAACAGGCATATGAAGATATTTTCTAGCTATTTCCATAAGTGAATATTTTGTGATGCTCGGCAATATGGAAGGTGATTTTGGTGTAACAAATTCATTGTTTTTTGTAATACCAAAAAAGTTTGCTGCACCAACTTCTTCAATTTTGGTTTGAGTTGCTGGATCAAGATAAATACAATCGGCAAAGCCTTTGTCAGCAGAGAGTTTGTGTGCTTGAAGAGAAGCGGCATAATTACCCCCAACTTTTGTATGTCCAGTTCCACGAGGAGCTGCTCTGTCATATTCAGCTACATTAAAATTGCAAGGAGTTAATCCTCCTTTAAAGTAAGCACCTACAGGGGTACAGAATACCGAAAAGATATACTCAGGAGCAGGTTTTACGCCAATGTTATGACCAACACCTATGACGAAAGGTCTTAAATATAAAGTTGCACCACTACCATAAGGTGGAACAAAATGTTCATTTGCTTTTACTACTTGTATACATGCATCAATAAATTTTTCCACAGGAATTTCTGGCATAAGAAGTTTTCTTAAGCTAGAATTTAATCTTTCAGCATTTCTATCAGGCCTGAATAATTGAATTGAGCCATCTTTTGTTCTATATGCTTTTAGCCCTTCAAAGCATTGTTGTCCATAATGAAGAGCACAAGATGCTTCACTAATATGGAGATAATTATCATCAGTAAGTGATCCTTTATCCCAATTACCGTCTTTCCAAGTTGATATATATCGGAAATCAGTCTTTATATATTCAAACCCCAAGTTATTCCAATCTAAATCTATAATTTTACTCATAAGTATCACCCTTTTTTATTTATTTTATAATATTTTACCACTACTAACATTAATATGAAATGATAAATGTAGAAAAATAATATTCAAAAATATAAGTAAAATAGTATATAATCAATTTATGATATTGTATGAGGAGGATAAAAATGAATAAAGAAATAATATCAACTAAAAAAGCACCATCAGCAATTGGACCATACTCTCAAGGAATGATAGTAGGAGATTTAGTATTTACTTCTGGTCAAATTCCATTAAATCCTGAAAATGGAGAATTAGTAACTGAAATTAGCAAAGCAACTGTACAAGTTATGGCAAATCTTTCAGCTGTCTTAGAAGCAGCAGGAAGTTCTTTAGAAAAGGTGATTAAAACAACGATTTTTCTTCAAGACCTTAATGATTTTGAAAAAGTTAATGAAATTTATGGGGATTATTTCAAGGATAACCTACCAGCAAGAAGTTGTGTACAAGTAGCTAAGTTACCTAAGGGAGCAATTATAGAAATAGAGGCTATAGCTATTAAATAGTATAAAATTCAATGAAAAGTTTAAAAAAAGCTAAATTATTATTAAAAATGATTTAGTTTTTTGATTAAAAATTTACATATATTTAAATAATATTTAGAAAAATAAAAAATAAGCAGAAATGCCTGTTATTATAGCAAAATTTGCAGTATAATAAGTACATATTACATATGTTGAAAAAAATAGAAAAGATTCTATTAAAAGATGATAATGAGTATATTTCTTCTGTTATAATAGAAGTGGTTAAAGAAAATTTAGATAGCAAATTAATATGCAAATATACGTTGTATATTTGCATATATTATTTATAGAACAATACATATTTATTGAAAGGAAAATAATAAATGAAAAAGATAATAGCTATTTTTACGGTTTTCATTATGATATCTGCAACAATGATATCATGCAAAAAAGATGAAAAAACTACAATTAACTTTTTAAATTGGGGAGAAAATATTGCAGAAGGGTTAATAGATGAGTTTGAAGAAAAATATAATATAAAAGTAAATGAAGTATTTGTTGATGATAATGAAGCAATGTATCAGGAACTTACTTCAGGTAAGACTCAATATGATGTGGCAGTACCAGGAGATTATATGGTGGAAAGACTGATTTCAGAAGGTAGATTAGAAGCGTTAGATAAACAAAATATTCCTAATTGGACTGAACTTTTATCAAGTAATTTAAATAAAAGCTTTGATCCAGGTAATGTTTATTCGCTTCCATATATGAATGGAACTATAGGAATAATATATAACACAGAACTAATTAGTGAAGATATAAATAGTTGGAGTGACATGTGGAATCCTAAATATAAAGATGAAATATTTGTTTTAGATTCTCAAAGAGATGCTATAGGTATGGCACTTAAATATTTAGGATATCCATTAAATAGCACTGATGAAGTAGAACTTTCAGCGGCTAAAGCTGCCTTAATTGAGCAAAAGAAATTAGGAACTATTTATGGGGCTGATAATGTTAAAGATTTAATGATATCTGGTGAGAGAGCTATTGCAATGATTTGGTCAGGAGAAGGACTTACTTTAGCAGATGAATATGATTATTTAAAATATATAGTACCAAAGGAAGGTGCTAATTTCTGGATAGATTCATTAGTAATTCCAAAAGGCACAAAAAATAAATCAGCAGCAGAAACATTTATTAACTTTTTATGTGAAAAAGACAGTGCGTATAGAGTTGCCGAGGAAATAGGTTATACTACTCCACATGAAGGTGCTATGATGGAGCAAGATGAGGAGGTAAGAAATAATCCAGGTGCATATATGCCAGAAGAAATTATGAATAGATGTGAAAGTTATAAGTATTTAAATGAAGAAGAATTATTAAAATACGAAAAAGTATGGTTGGAAGTGAAGAGCTAAAAATAGTAGTATAATGAATAAAGTTGGTATATAATAAATAATAAATGGTGCTTAGGAGGGTAAGCTGAATGGATAAGATAATTGATTTTAATGAACTTAAGAACAAAGTAAATGAAAAAGACATAGATAATTTCGAGTCTTATATATATAGCTTATACTATAAGATGGCTGAAGGTAAATTGACTATGGCTGAATTCACAAAAGAAATGACAGCATATATGGAAAATAACAATATTTCTCAAGATAAATTTTTAAAGATTCAAACTAAACTTATGGAGAGATATGGATTAGATACTAAAGGTTTTGAAGAGCAAATTAAATCACTAGGTTTAGATAAATTAACTAATAATTCGCTAGATTATGAACAAGCTAGGAAGACCATGAGTTTTCAGGAGAAATATAAAGATAGAATTAAGGTAAAGCCAACTACTGAATATTACATCAAAAATGATAAAAATAATGTAATTATCTTATTAGATGATCATAATGTAATAATAAGAAGCAAAGATAAAGTTGACTTAGCTGATACTGAATTAAATGAATTTTTATGTTCATATAGGAAGACTTTAAATGATGATAAATTAAAAGTTATTATTTGTGATTATAGCAAAGCATATGATTACTAAAATTTAGAAAGAAATTTCTATTTATTTTAGCTTAATATAATGTATAATAAATAGAGTGTGAATTTATGTTTCGCACTCTATTTTTACGCTTAGGAGGAATAAGATGAGTGTACTAACAGTAAAGAATATCAGTCACGGTTTTGGTGATAGAGCTATATTTGAAGATGTATCATTTAGATTACTTAAAGGTGAGCACGTAGGATTAATAGGTGCTAACGGTGAAGGTAAATCTACTTTTATGAATATAATTACAGGAAAGCTTATGCCTGATGAAGGGAAAGTTATCTGGAGCAATAGAGTTAGAGTTGGCTACATGGATCAACATGCTGAACTTGAAAAAGGATTAACTATAAGAGAAGTACTAAGAAGTGCATTTAAATACCTATTTGATATGGAAGCAGAAATGAATGAGCTTTATGGAAGAATGGGAGAAATGACTGATGATGAAATGAATAAGGCCCTTGAAAGAACAGCGGTTATTCAAGATATGCTAGATAACAATGGGTTTTATGTAATAGATGCAAAAGCAGAAGAAGTAGCAAAAGGTCTTGGACTTTTAGATGTAGGTTTAGATAGAGATGTTACTGAGCTTAGTGGAGGACAAAGAACTAAGGTACTACTGGCAAAATTATTACTAGAAACACCAGATATATTATTACTTGATGAGCCTACTAACTATCTTGATGAAGAACATATAGAGTGGTTAAAGAGATTCTTACAAAATTATGAAAATGCTTTTATATTAATATCCCATGATATTCCATTCTTAAATTCAGTAATTAATTTAATATATCATGTGGAAAATAGACAGCTTACAAGATATGTAGGTGATTACTATGAATTCCAAAGAATATATGAAGCAAATAAGGCACAGTTACAAGCTGCTTATGAAAGACAACAAGCTGAAGTAGCTAAGCTACAAGATTTTGTTGCAAGAAATAAAGCAAGAGTTGCTACAAGTGGTATGGCTAAGGCTAGACAAAAGAAGCTTGATAAGATGGAAATGATTGAGCTGGCAGCTGAAAAACCGAAGCCAGAGTTTAACTTTAAACAAGGAAGAACTTCAGGTAAGGTTATATTTGAAACTAAGGATCTTGTTATAGGATACAATGAACCATTAACAAAACCATTAAATATATCAATGGAAAGAGGTCAAAAGATTGCTCTTGTTGGAGCTAATGGTCTAGGAAAGACAACTCTTTTAAAGAGCTTAATGGGCAAAATACCTGCACTTAGTGGAGAGGTTCATTTAGGAGATTATCAGCAAATAGGTTATTTTGAACAAGAAATAAAAGAAGCAAACTATAATACTTGTATTGAAGAAGTTTGGGAGCAATTCCCGTCTAAGACTCAATATGAAATAAGATCTGCTTTAGCAAAATGTGGTTTAACAACTAAGCATATTGAAAGTAAAGTTTGCGTATTAAGTGGGGGAGAACAAGCAAAGGTAAGATTATGTAAGCTTATTAATGAAGAAACAAATATCTTAATCTTAGACGAACCTACTAATCACTTAGATGTTGAAGCTAAGGATGAGCTTAAGAAAGCCATTAGAGAATACAAAGGATCAGTTCTTCTAGTATGTCACGAACCTGAATTCTACAGAGATGTAGTTACTGATATTTGGAACTGTGAAGAGTGGACAACTAAAGTAGTTTAGTGGTTAAGTTAGAGATAGAGCAAATTATGAATTATGAGTGATGAATGATGAATGCTTAGGAAAATTAAAAATTAAAAATGAAAAATTAATTTGATTGGTTGAATTTTAGTGCATTAATATGAAGTGATAAGTAGCATGAGAAATATAACTTTATAGTTAATAAATAAGAAATAGAAGTTAATAGTTAATGAAGAAACTCCTTTAGGGGAGTTTCTTTTTGTTTATAGTGAAAAGAATGAGTCAGATAAACTGTTATTGAAATTATTAGAATATATGGTAAAATTATATATAAAAAAGGGATTTTGTTTAATGAAAAATAAAGATGAAGATAGTAAAATTTTTTTTTTAATATTACAAAATTAAAAACTGATAAAGATTATTTTATTTTGCTTGTTTTATTTTTACTTGTTATTTATGGAGTTCTTATTATGAGCATAGGCTTTTATGGATTTGATTTAAGTGAAACTAGAACATTGAAAAATTTAAGTATAATGATTATTGATACTTATTTTCTATTAAATGTTTTATTTTGTAAGAAAAATTTTAAAAAATAATAAAGGAATTATAGGAATTAGAAAGATAATATTATATTTAATTTTATCAGGAACAATTACAGTTGGATTTTTATCGTCAGTATCATGACATATAATTTATGCAACAACATAGGAAGCTACAGTTACTGATGTATTAAAAAATATGCTATTTTGTGTGGAATTGCGATAAAGGACTATCTAAAATTTAATGATGTTTCATCAAGGTACATTAACTACAAAATTTTAAAATAATTGTACAAATGGTTGTTAATAGTAAACTGAATGTATTATTTGTGAGGATCTGTGCATAGAATAGTTTGTTTGTTTTACATGTGATAAAGTGGTATGGAGGTATTTATGAATAAGATAAAATTAGTATGTACAATAAGTATAATAACCATAATTGGTGGTACTCTGTTTGGTTGTAATAATCAAAGTTCAAAGCAAACAGTAAATGATACAAGTAACAGTATGATTAGTGATTCTGATAGTAGTAAACCACAACAAATAGTAGATGATACTAAAGCAAATGAAGATATTAAAACAACAGATATACCGGATGTAGTAAGTAAAGTAGAAGGAAGGAGAAACGAGTATATAGAGAGATTAGATAACATACAAAAAAAGCTTGATGAATTACCAGAAAAGAAGAATGCCGATGAAGGTATTACAAATGCTATGAAGAGTTATTATGGAAAAGCTTATGAAATGTATGATAAAGAACTCAATGATATTTATGCTTTGCTAAAAGAGGAGTTATCTCCAGAGATAATGAATGATTTAGAAATTAAACAGCTTAAATGGATAGAGGAGAAAGAGGGAAAAGCTAGGGAAGAAGAAGCAAAGTTCAAAGGAGGAACTTTTGAGCCTGTTGCAGGATATATAGTTTTGTATGAAGCAACTAAGGAAAAATGTTATGAATTAGTAAATCAGTATATGACAGATTAATTAAAATAAAAGTTAGTACATTTTAGTGCTAGCTTTTTATATACTTTAAATTTACATAAGAGTCATTACAGTATAAAATAGATAGGGAAAATATCACAATAACAAATAGAGGATGGACAAAACTTATTGGACCAATTATGCTTATTGGAACTTTAGGGTATGTAATAGGAACTTATTTTGGGATAATTGTAGGTGGCTTATTAGGAGCATAGTAATGAATAAAGCATTCATATACACATGGTTAGATATTTAAAGATGTGTAATATGGGGCTTATTATTTTTGGCTTTATAATGAAATATAGATAGAAGATTTTTATAGGGAGGAATTAAAAAGTGAAAGAAAATAAATTAATTATGAAGCTATTAAAATAGATTGGAAATGGTAATAAGCTGCCTATACATGAAAAGTGGAGGTGCTTTTTTATGTTTAAGATAAAAGTAAAGCTTTAGAATGTATATTTAAAGACAAAGTATTGATAAAAAAATATCAAGAAATAATAGAAAATGTGATAAAAAACAGAATAAGTGCTAAAAAAAATACTAAAAGCGTGATAAAAATCACGGTAATAAGTGGTAATGTAAGTTATTATATTAACAAGAGATAGTTATAAAAATAACAAATGATGATGGAGGAAATTTAATGTTTAAGGAAGAGTTTAACAAAGTTGCAGGTGCAGCTAGTGCAAAAAATCAATTATTAAAAAATAATAAGCTAGGATATTTTATTTCATCTATGTTAGCAGGAATCTATGTAGGTATGGCCATAATGCTTATTTTTACAATTGGAGGATTACTTACAGCAGCAGGATCAGCAGCCACTAAGATCATAATGGGTATTTCTTTTGGAGGAGCTTTAAGCTTAGTTGTTTTTGCTGGCTCTGAATTATTTACTGGTAATAATTTTATCATGACAGTTGGATCATTAAATAAAGCTGTATCATGGATAGATACTATAAAAGTGTGGGTAGCAGCTTTTATTGGTAATTTAGCAGGATCAATACTTGCAGGATATATGTTCTATTTAACAGGGCTTGCTAAAGGATCAGTTGGAGAATTTATTGCAAATACGGCAGCTACCAAGATGAGTTTGCCAGCTAATGAATTATTCTTTAGAGGGGTATTTTGTAATATACTAGTTTGTTTAGCAGTATGGTGTACTTTTAGATGTAAAGATGATATATCAAAATTAGTAATGATATTCTGGTGCCTATTTATCTTTATAACATGTGGTTTTGAACATAGTGTTGCTAATATGACATTACTTACTATAGCACTTTTAGCTCCAGGAACAGCAGCAGTAAGCATATCTGGATATATTTATAATATAGGAATGGTTACTTTAGGTAATATGGTTGGAGGAATACTATTTGTAGCAATTCCATATTACTTAATATCAAAAAAATCACAATAAGATAATTAATAAGAGCTCTAATTTAGTTTGCTAAATTAGAGTTTTTTTTATTAAAATGTATAAGAAAATAATATGATAATATAGATATGTTATTGTATATTATAGATAGAAGAAAGGTTGGAATTGAAATGATAAAACCAATTATGAAAGATGTATTATTTTTAGCACAGAAATCAGAAGAAGCCACTAAGGATGATCTATATATTGTTGATGATTTGATAGATACATTAAGAGCTAATTTAGATGATTGTGTAGGTATGGCTGCAAATATGATAGGTGTTAAGAAACGTATTATAGTATTTTCAGTAGGAGAGATGATAGTTCCAATGATTAATCCTATAATAACAGATAAAAAAATTCTTATGAAACGGAAGAATGTTGTTTGTCACTAACTGGATTTAGAAAGACTAATAGATATGAAAGTATAGAAGTTGAGTACTTTGATAAAGAGTTTAAAAAACAAAAAGGAAAATTTACAGGATTTGTAGCTCAGATTATCCAGCATGAAATTGATCATTGTAATGGAATAATAATTTAATAAATAATTATTTAATAGTAATGAAGCACTTTTAATGCTTCATTTTTTCTTCAATAAAAAAATAAAAAACAGTATTATGATGAAAATAGAATAAATCTGAGAAAAATGGAAAAAAATGATTGACGAAACTTAGTGTAAATGATAACATAAAAATGTTAAAGAAAGGTTGTGTGTTAATGTGAAGCTATATATTAAAAAAATATTTTGTTTTTTATTAGGATGTTTTATTATTCAAATAGGATGTGCTGCTTTTATAAATGCAAATACAGGGGGAGATTCTTGTGTAGTATTTATTCAAGGAATAAGTAAGGCATTAAATATTACTGTAGGTTCTGCAAATTACATATTTATGTTTTGTGCTTTAGTACTATTATTAATTTTTGCAAGGAATAAAATAAGTTTAGGAACTTTTTTAGCTACACTTGCTGCAGGAATGTTTTTAGATATAGCCAATGAAGCTATACAAAAGTTATCTATTGAATCAATGCCTTTTTTGTGGTACGTATACTTGTAGTTGCTATAAGTTGTGTAGTTATTTCTATTGGTTTTTCAATTCAAAAAACTGCTAATTTAGGAGTGGCGCCACATGATGAAATTCCATTTGTAATTTCAGAATCATTTAAAATTCAATATAGATGGATTAGAATTTGTTTAGATTTAACATATGTAGTTGCTGGATACTTATTAGGTGGAGTTTTTGGTTTAGGAACAATTGTAGCAACATTACTTTTAGGACCTACAATTCAATTTTTCTTACCTATAGTTGAAAGACCAGTAAAGAAGTTTTTAGGTACTAGTACAGCAATAGTTTAGTTATATAAAATATTAAAGCATTAATAAAGAGAATGCTTTTTTGGACAAGACTTTAATGATTTAATATACATATAAAAAGAGGTAGGAGTTTTCCTAACTCTTTTTATTTAGTAAGGACTTAATCCTTATTAGCAGCTGTGTTGCTAGCACAATTATAGGCACAAGAAAGCATGTTCACAGGTGATTCATATGGCTTTAACCATTCTTTTTTTACAGCTAATGCTGTAAGAGATGTATGACCTTCTACCATTTGACCTATAGCAGCAGAGTAAATAGCTCTAAGTTCAGGAGTAGTACTTGTTAAAGCAGAAGTAAGATAAAGCATTGCTCCATCTTTTGCTGCTGTCATCATACTTTCAGATATTACCTTATCATCAATATTTACATTGTCTTTAATCAAATCTCCAATTACTTTTAGCATTTTACTATTCCTCCTTATTAGTTAAAATGTTATTTTCATTAATGAATTGAATTAATCCATTTATTCTTCCTTCTGCAGCTAGAATGCTTGATTCTGACTGTCTCTTTAAATCTTCATCTGTAATTACAGTGTTTAAAGCTCTTTGCATTTTAAGGCCGTCGCTTTCAGCTTTTAATATAGCTGTTAAAGATAAAATTTCAACTTGTGAAAGTTGCTTCATATTGATATCACTCCTAATAAAATTTTTAAAAATTAAAAAACATATATCTTAGGAGGTGTCATAAGCTTTAAATTATCCTAGGAATTTTATGCAATAAAAATAAAATAAAATTATATTGACTTATTCCGACAAAAAAGTATATAATGTCTTCAAGAAAACTAGTCCTTTAAATTTAGTCCAGAGAGATTAATAAGGTCGAAAGAATACGGCAGATAAAATAATTAGATAGAATTAAAGAATAGCGTGATATATGCAAAATATGAAAGTATTTTACGTGCTTAATATGAATATCTAATTATATGTGTAAACGACCTTTCTATATTTTTAGAAGGGTCGTTTTTTGCACATAAGTACTGGTTTTCCTAAATATACAATTTAGGAGGATTAAAAATGGAAGAAAAATTAATAATGGAAGAAAGAATAGATGATCATGATTATGCTTTAGAACATGTTCATCAGAAAGATAAAAAGGGATTCTTTTCAATGTTTGTAGTAATGCTTGGTTTTACATTCTTCTCAGCAAGTATGCTGACAGGAGGAAACTTAGGGACAGGCTTACCTTTAAAAGATTTCTTTATAGCAGTAGTTATAGGTAATTTAATATTGGCATGTTACACAGGAGCACTGGCATATATAGGGGCAGATACAGGACTTTCAATGCATTTGCTTGCTAGATATTCTTTTGGAGAAAAGGGATCATATGTAGCATCATTTATAACTAGTATAACTCAAATAGGTTGGTTTGGAGTAGGTATAGCAATGTTTGCAATACCAGTGGCAAATAGATTTAATATAAATTTATATCTTTTAGTAGCAATTACAGGTATATTAATGACGGCAACAGCTTACTTTGGAATGAAGTCACTAACAATATTAAGTGCTATAGCTGTTCCAGCAATAGCAGTATTAGGTAGTACATCAGTAGCAATGGCAACAAGTTCAGTAGGTGGAGTTCAAGGATTAATGAACATAGAACCAACTACTAAAATGGCATTAGTAACGGCGGTAACTTTATGTGTAGGTTCATTTATAAGTGGAGGAACAGCAACACCAGACTTTGCTAGATTCTCAAAAAATAAAAAAGTTGCAGTATCAACTACAGTTGTAGCATTCTTTATAGGAAATTCATTGATGTTCTTATTTGGAGCTGTAGGAGCAATGGTTACAGGAAATTCTGATATAGCAGATGTAATGTTCTCTCAAGGATTAGTAATACCTGCAATATTGGTTTTAGGATTAAATATATGGACAACTAATGATAATGCTTTATATACATCAGCATTAGGACTTTCAAATATAACAAAGCTTCCTAAAAAGAAATTAGTAATAGCATGTGGATTAATTGGAACAGTAGGCTCAATATGGCTAAATAATAATTTTACAGCATTCTTAACTTTTCTAAATTCAATGCTTCCTCCAGTAGGTGGAATAATAATAGCAGATTACTTCTTTGTAAAGAAAAGAAAATATGATACTATGGATAATACAAAATTTAAAAATATAAATTGGATTGCAATAGTAGCATTTTTAGTAGGATTTATAGTGGCTAATGTTGTGTCGGTAGGAGTTATAGCATTAAATGCAATAGTAACAACAATTTTAGTTTATGTAATAGGAACAAAAATAACTAACAGATAAGGTGATAATATTATGTTAATTAAGAAAGTAAGACTTTTAGATAGAGATGGATTATTTGATATAAGAATAACAGATGGAAAATTTGAAGCAATAGCTGAAGAAATTCAAGCTAAGGAAGGTGAAGAAATTATAGAAGGAAATGGAGCATTAGCTTCAGCTCCTTTTATAGAACCACATATTCATTTAGATACTACATTAACAGCTGGAGAGCCAGAGTGGAATAAAAGTGGTACGCTTTTTGAAGGAATTGAAAGATGGTCTCAAAGAAAAGAGTTTTTAACAAAAGAAGATGTTAAAAATAGAGCTAAAAAAGCTATTGAATGGCAAGTTGCAAATGGAATTCAATTTATTAGAACTCATGTGGATGTGACTGATGAGAGTTTAGTTGCATTAAAAGCAATGGTAGAAGTAAGAGAAGAAGTTAAGGATTATGTTACTTTACAAATAGTTGCTTTCCCACAAGAAGGAATTCTTTCATATCCTAATGGGTTAGAATTAGTTGAAGAGGCTATAAAATTAGGAGCAGATGTTATTGGAGCTATACCACACTTTGAGTTTACAAGAGAATATGGGGTAGAATCTATAAATAAGATTTTTGAATTAGCTAAAAAGTATGATGTATTAGTGGATGTTCATTGTGATGAAATAGATGATGAGCAATCAAGATTTTTAGAAGTTGTAGCAACAAGAGCTTTAGAAAGTGGTTTAAAGAATAAAGTAACAGCAAGCCATACTACTGCTATGGGTTCATATAACAATGCATATACATATAAACTTTTTAGATTATTAAAGATGTCAGGAATAAACTTTGTGTCTAATCCTTTAGTAAATACACATTTACAAGGAAGATTTGATACATATCCAAAGAGAAGAGGAATAACAAGAGTTAAAGAATTAAATGAAGCAGGAATTAATGTATGCTTTGGTCATGATGATATATTTGATCCATGGTATCCAATGGGAACAGGAAATATGTTAGAAGTAGTTCATTTTGGTTTACATGTATGTCAGATGATGGGTTATGATGATATAAATGAATCATTAAAATTTATCTCAACTAATAGTGCAAGAACATTAAATATAGAAGATAAATATGGAATTGAAATAGGCAAGCCAGGGAATTTAATATTACTAAATGCTGAAAGCGGATATGATGCCGTTAGAAGAAGAGCGGAAGTCTTATATTCTATAAGAGAAGGAAGAGTAATTGCTAAAACTATACCAAGCAAGTCCTATATAAATATGAATGAAGAAAAAGAAGTGACATTTAAAAGATAGTGGAGAATGTTTTTAAAAAGAGTTAGTGCTCATAGCTAGCTCTTTTTTGCTAGAGGAAAATTACCAGATGGCTGATGGAAGAGCAAGGTAAGTAATAGAATTAAATGTAAGCTATTTACTTCTAATTACCCTATGATGCTTGAACATATAATAGAAGAGGCTAAAAAGTACCAGCAGAATATAAAAGATCTTGAAAATAATATTGATATAGAGCAATATAAAATTAAAAAAGTAGAGAGATTTTGGAATGAAATCTTCATGGAGCATGCCATGTTTATTAGAGGGATGCTTGATCCAAGTGAAGAAAAGCTCATAAATTCTGCTGATAAGTTTGCTAAGAAATTTAAAGAGTTAATGAAAAAAACATCTGATATTAATGAAGCTACCAGTACCACTATTGTAAGTGATACATTGATTGAGACAGCCAAATTAATTGATTTTAAGAAGGCAGCCACCAAGGGCATATTAGGATGTGAGATAAAGTCAATAATCCTACCACTTCTTTCAGACCATGTGCTAAGGGAAGCAAATCATTATTTAAGGATTTTAGAAGCTTATGAAGAATAAAGCTTTAAATAATGTAGCAGAAGAGCAGGTTTTTTACCTGCTCTTATTGATTTTAAATTATATATAAACCTAAATCTTATAATCATATAATAATCACAAGTATAAAAAATAGATTTCCTTTTTATTATATGATAACATAATAAATATATTTATATTATTTGAAAATTTATTAAGAGAATATATGGTTAATATAAAAATGAAGATAATTGGAGGTACATAGTGGGTAAAAGAAAGTGTAAACAATGTGGAGAGGAATTTACACTGACAGATTCAGAAATAAAATTTTATAATGATAAGGGTCTTAATCTGCCAAAGAGATGTAGTGAATGTAGAAAGAAAAATAAGAATATAAATAATAATGAAAAAGAGAGTATAAAAGAGACTAATATCCAAAGGATTAACAGTAAGAATAAAAGTAAAAAATTTAGAAATATTATTATAGTGGCAGTAGTACTTCTTTTATCATTTATAGGTAAGGTATTTAATATAAATTTTGATGCCTTAAACATAGGAAGTGTGCTACAAAGCCAAAAAGCAGATGGTGTTTTAGAATTCCGTAATGATAATTTATGGGAGGAGCATTTCTTAAAGCATGGTGGTGAATTTGGTTATACAACAAAAGAAGATTATTTAGAGGGGGCTAATGAAGTAGTAACTTCAGCTTCTTCTAAACATAAGCAGGAAGCAGAAGACGGAGATGATATATATTATGATGCAGAGAATAATGAAATTGTCTTTGTATCAAAAGATGGATATATAAGAACATATTTTAAGCCATCTGATGGAATTGAATATTATAATAGACAATAGAAATAAAGAGGTGGAATTTTAGCTTAAGGGGAAAGTTTAATATGGGGGTAAATCTTGTAAAACATAATATATTAAAAGCATTGATATTTTTTGCCATACCAATTTTGATTTCTAATATATTTCAGTTATAATATTTGATATTCTTATTATTATCATATTTTGAAATATATAACATAAAAACTAGCTATCTGTGATAGCTAGTTTGTTTTATTTACAATTTGGATTTTTATGAGAGAGATTCTCTTGTACGTGCATTAGTGTTTCACCAAATCTTTGATAATGAACTACTTCTCTTTCTCTTAAGAATCCCAGAATTTTTTTGATTTCGTAATCATCTGTTAAATTTAAAAGCCATTCATATGTTGCTCGAGCTTTTTGTTCTGCAGCTAAATTTTCATGTAAATCAGCTATTACATCACCTTTAGATTGAAAAAAGGTAGCACTCCAAGGATTACCTGTAGCATCTGTAGGATACACACCTTTACCATGATCTGCATAATGGCCAGCAAGACCTGCTTTTTTTATTTCATCTATTGTAGAGTTTTCCATTATTTGATGAACCATTGTGGCAATTATTTCAACGTGGGCCATTTCTTCTGTGCCAATATCATTTAGCATACCTTTAGATTTATTGGTAGGCATAGAAAATCTTTGGCTTAAATATCTTAGAGCTGCTGATAGTTCGCCATCAGGGCCACCAAATTGAGTAATAAGAAGTTTTGCCATACTTAAATCTGAACATTTTAAATTAACAGGATATTGAAGAGTTTTTACATAGCACCACATATATTATTCACCATCCTTACATTTTTCCCATGGCCAAGGGGTATCTATCCAAGCTTTAGGATTTTGCATATAAGCTAATCCGAAATTAATTAAAGGACCATATTGCTGTTCGTATTCATAAATTGCTTTTTTTAATTTTGAAGACATTATTTCATAATCTTCAGTGGATTTTTCGCAACATGGGAAACTGTCAGTATAAAGATTTAAATCAACACAATAAAATAACATTTTTCTAATATTATTTAATAAATCTTCTCTATCCATCATTTAACCCCCTTAACATATTTTACATCGCAATAAGGGCTATAAAGATCTTTAAAAATAGTGCCAGCATAAAAAGCATCACTTAAATTAAATAAATGTTCATAAGGCTGTAAAGTAATATAAGGTTTTGCATATATATTGGGAGCAAATACTTTATAAGATTCATAGCAATTTACTTTTGGATTACAGGCTGTGTTACAAGAAGCATCACAAGGATCATTCATACAATCATTACATTTTATACAATCGTCTTTTCTATAAAAGTACATGATATATATCCTTTCATTAATAAATATTGTACAAGATAATATTATGCAATAAAAAGAGAAAAAGTGTTAAAAAATAAAAAGTAGATAAATAAATGTCGATATAATAAGAGTGTTTTTAGTTATGGGAAAATAATGAAATATAAACTTTCCCTTTAAGAAAGAATCTTTAGGATAGTTATAGAAATAAGAATAATAAAGTATTAAAATAGTAATATAATTTTATTTAGAAAGAGAGGGCATAAGGTGTATAAAGATAAAATTGAAGAATATTTCAATATCCATAAGGATGAAATGATTAATGATATATTTAAGCTTATAAAAATAAGGAGTGATAAAGGTGAAGCTAAAGATGGGATGCCTTTTGGTGAAGGACCTGCTAAGGTTTTAGAAGAAGCATTAAGTATGGCAGCTTCTATGGGATTTGTCACTAAAAATTATGAAAATTATGTAGGAGCAGTAGACTTTAATGAAAAAGAAAAGGCATTAGATATTTTAGCACACTTAGATGTAGTACCAGTAAGTGATGAATGGACAGTAACAAAACCATTTGAACCTATAATAAAAGATGGAAAACTTTATGGAAGAGGAGCTTCTGACGATAAGGGACCAGCGGTAACAGCTTTATATGCCATGAAGGCAGTAAAAGATTTAAATATTCCGTTAAATAAAAATGTGAGGCTTATCCTTGGAACTGATGAAGAGTGTGGAAGTTCAGATATAAAGTACTATTATGATAGAGAAGAAGAAGCTCCTATGACTTTTTCACCAGATGCAGATTTTCCTCTTATAAATGTTGAAAAGGGAAGTTTTAAGCCAGAATTTAGAGCAGAATTTGTAGAAGATAAAAAGCTTCCAAGAATAGTTTCTGTAAATTCAGGGGTAAAGGTGAATGTTATTCCAGACAGAGCTTCTGCAGTGATAGAAGGTATAAGTTACAATGAGCTTTTAGGCTATTGTGAAAGAAAATTTTTACCTTTAGGTATAACATATAAAATTACAGAAGAAGATAATAAATGTGTAATTAATATAAGAGGTACAGGAGCACATGCAGCTTATCCTGAAAGTGGTAATAATGCACTTACTGCTATGCTTGAATTATTATGTGAAATGCCTTTTGCAGAAAGTGAAGGATTTAAAAGGTTATGTGCTGTAAATAAATTATTCCCACATGGAGACTATAAAGGAAAAGCTATAGGAGTGAATATCAGTGATGAAGTATCAGGAGAACTTACTTTATCATTTACTATCTTTGAATATAATATGACTTCCTTAAAAGGAACTTTTGATTGTAGAGCACCACTTTGTGCTACTAACGAAAATTTAAGAGATGTTGTGGCAAAGAATTTAAAGGATAATGGTATCATTTTAGAACCATGTGAAGTTTTACCAGGACATCATGTTGATGAAAATTCAGAATTTGTTCAAACACTTTTAAGTTGTTATGAAAAATATAGCGGTCAAAAGGGAGAGTGTCTTGCCATTGGAGGAGGCACATATGTCCATAACTTAAAAAATGGTGTGGCATTTGGATGTACAATGCCAGGAACTGATAATAATATGCATGGTGATGATGAATTTGCCGTAGTAGATGAATTAATTTTAAGTGCCAAGATATTTACTGAAGCAATAATTCAACTTTGCAGCTAGAATATAGTTAAGGAGAGATTGATTATGAAAGCATATGAAAGATTGTTAAAATACGTTAAGGTTTATACTATGTCTGATCCAAAATCTGAAACTGTGCCATCAACAATGAGACAATTTGATTTAGCACATATGTTGGTGGAAGAAATGAAAGAATTAGGATTAAAAGACGTAAGAGTTGATGATAAGTGCTATGTATATGGATATATTCCAGCAACTGAAGGATATGAAGATAGAAAAGCAATAGGGCTTATAGCACACCTTGATACTGCACCAGCGGCTCCAGGAGAAAATGTAAATCCACAAATAGTAGAAAATTACAATGGCCAAGATATTACTTTATTAAATGGCACTGTTATATCAGTTAACAAATTTCCACATTTAAAGGAATTAAAAGGAAGAACACTTATAACAACAGATGGAAATACTCTTTTAGGAGCTGATGATAAGGCTGGTATAGCAGAAATACTTACAGCTTGTGAAAGAATAATTAATGAAAATATACCTCATGGAAAGATATGTGTAGGCTTTACGCCAGATGAGGAAGTTGGTAGAGGTGCTGCTCATTTTGATGTAAAGAACTTTGGAGCAGATTTTGCTTATACAATAGATGGAGGTATAGAAGGTGAGATTTCTTATGAAAACTTTAATGCCTCTGCAGCGGAAATAGAAATCCATGGTGTATCTGTGCATCCTGGAAGTGCAAAAAATACCATGATTAATGCAGTAAACGTAGGTATAGAGTTAAATGGAATGCTTCCATCATGTGAAAAACCTGAACATACTGAAGGTTATGAAGGATTTTATTATTTAGAAAGTTTCAGCGGCAATACAGATTATGCTAAGATGAGTTATATCTTAAGAGACCATGATAATAACAAATTAGAGGCTAAAAAAGCAACTTTATTATTAGCTGAAAAATTACTAAATGAAAAGTATGGAGAAGGCACAGTAAAGATTACTATATCTGATCAATATAAAAATATGGCAGAACATGTTAAGCCATGTATGCATTTAATAGATAATGCTATAGCTGCCATGAAGACTTTAAATGTAAAGCCAATCATTGAACCAATCAGAGGTGGTACTGATGGAGCTACATTAAGCTATATGGGGTTACCTTGTCCAAACTTAGGAACAGGTGGATTTGCTTATCATGGTGAGTATGAACATATAACTGTTGAAGGCATGGATATATGTGCAGATATAATAGTAGAAATCTTAAAAAATTACGCTAAATAGTTATGAATTAAGCCAAATTTAAATGGCTGCAGTAGAGGAAATATTGCAGCCATTTTCAGGAGGCTTTTTTTATAAGAAATCTAAAGATAAAGCAGGTGGGAGAATGAAGGTGGATTTTGCAAAATTAAAAGGAAAAGTCATTACCAAAGATGATTTTGCTTATGAAGAAGAAAGGCAAGGCTGGAATAGAGGAGTAGAAAAATATCCGCTAGCAATAGTTTTTTGTAAAAATGAGGATGAAATAATAGAGGCTATGGCCTTTGTAGCAAGAGAAAAATTACCTTTTAGGATAAGAAGCGGAAGACATCATTATGAGGGATTTTCCAATGGTAATGATATCTTAGTAATAGATATAAGCTTAATGAATAAAATATACATAAATGAAGAAGAAAGAACAGTTACCATAGAAGGTGGAGTAAGAAATAGAGAACTTTATGAAGCTGTTTGTGGTGCCGGCTATCTATTTCCAGGAGGAGGATGTCCAACAGTCGGGGTAGTTGGTTTTACCTTAGGTGGAGGTTGGGGATATTCTAGTAGGCTTTTAGGATTAGGGATTGATAGCCTTTTACAAGTGGAGCTCATTAATTATAAAGGAGAAAAAATATTAGCTGATAAAAAGGTTAATAGTGATTTGTTCTGGGCACTTAGAGGATGTGGTGGAGGAAATTTTGGTATTGTTACTGCTATGAAATTTAAACTTCCTCATAAAATTAATAAGGCTACCTTGATAAATATAGATTATCCTAATTTAACTATTGATGAAAAGGTTCTAATATTTAAGCTTTGGCAAAAGGAATTTAAGAGCTTAGATATAAGGCTTAATTTAAAAACTGCCATATATAATTCCATGCATAAAGGTACTGGGATAAAAATTACAGGGCTGTTTTATGGTAATGAAAAAGAGACTATGGAAGCTTTAAAACCATTTAAAGATATAGGAATAAATAGTGATTTTAATCTGGAATATACTACTGTTCTTGAAGCCAATAGAAAAATTCAAGATAGTCATCCAGAGTATGAAAAATATAAGTCATCTGGAAGATTTGTATATGATGATTATAGTGAAGAGGAAATAATTAAGATGGTGGATGTTATTTCAGATATACCTAAGTCAGCTGAATATGCAGCAGTGTCTTTTTATGGGCTAGGAGGAGTAATAAAAGAAATACCTAAAGAGAATACTAGTTTTTACTATAGAGATGCTGAAGCAATAATGGGCTTCCAAGTGTTGTGGGAAGAGCAAAAGTATGCTCCAGAAAATAAAAAATGGATGTTGGAAAAGTTTAGGCTATTAAAGACGATGACTAAAGGTTCATTTATTAATTTCCCTTTAAAGGAATTAGATAGTTATGAAGATGAATATTATGGTCCGTTTAAAGAAAAATTAAGAAAAATCAAAGAGAAATATGATCCATATAACTTTTTTGATTTTGAACAGTCCATAAGGTTATAAGAAGAAAAGGGGATAAAAGTTCTTAATGAATTTTATCCCTGGTTTTTATGAAAAAATTATTTGACAATGCATTCTTTATGACCACATGTGTCACATTTGTAATAATTTTTACCATATTGCTTATTATCATATGCATAATTGAAATCCTTCATTGTATCGCCACAAATTGGACAAATCAATGAAGCATTAGAGCTTTTTTTTTCAATTTTCATCTTTAATTACCTCTTTTTATTTTTATGTATAATATTTTAGTTGAAATGAACAGTAAAATAAATAAAAAAATTAGGTAATAAATGATATTTATAAAAATATAGATAGTTTTTACAAAAAGTAATACAATATTTTTAAAAGCAAAAAAGAAAGGGGTCAAAAATATGATTTTTGAAACAAATATAAGTGATTACTATAAAGTTGTACAGTCTAGTGATGAATGTTGCTATAAATATATATTAGGCAAGTTACAGGAAGCCAAAGAAATTTACATAATGGCTTTTGGCAAGAGTCAGAGAAATATTCAGCTTATGGATTCATTAAAGTCTTTAAAGGGGAAAATAACAGTAATATCTGATATTGATACTATAAAAGGTGAAAATATAAAAAGAATCAATAAAATAAATAGTAGCTTTAATTTAGATAAAAATAGTAAGATAATAATGACAGAAAGGGCTGCTTTTATAGGAGCTGAATCAGGAAATTTTAGTACAGGTTTTTTAACTATAGATAGTGATATAGTTGATGAATTAAGAGATAATTTATTTACGGAAGGAGATTCAGCATATAAAGGTTATGAGTTTACTAAGATAGAAATAATATTTATGAGCTATTACTCAAAGATTAATAGGATAATTGAAGATATAATAAGTGGGGCATTCAAAGAAGATGAAAAAGGAAATGGATTCTATAATAGCAATGATGCGTATATAAAAAGTGATGATATAAAATGGATTAATAAGACTATAGATGAATTTAATATCACTCTTGCTAATATAAAAGAAGGTGAATTAAAGAGAGCTTTAGAAGATACTTTTGATAAGGAAAATATAAGAGCTTTAAAGAATATATGTGTAGTTGATAGTGAGATGATGAAGCTTGCAAATTTAGGGTTAGATGATATTGAAAAAAGAAAAGAATTTTCTTTAAAAGCAGAAAAGGATATAACAGAATTATATGATAAGTTATCTATATTTAATGAGGAATTATATGGAGTAGTTGAACAAATGATAGATATAAAAACTAAACAATAATTATATATTTAAAAATATATTTTGGGGAGGAGTATAAATTGAGTAAAATAGCAATAATATCTGATATTCACGGAAATATGCCAGCTTTAGAAGCTGTATTTGATGATATAAAGAAAAATGATATAGATAAGATAATATGTCTAGGGGACTTAGTTGGTAAGGGCCCAAGCTGTAAAAGAGTTATAGATTTTTGTAGATATAAATGTGATATTGTGGTGGCTGGAAATTGGGATAAGTTTCTTTCTCATAAAATGGAGGAAAGAAATAAGTGGTATTTAGATAGGATAGGTGATGAGAGACTACAATACTTAAGAGGTTTACCAGAATCTGTAGGATTTTATTTAAGTGGAAGATTTGTTAGGTTATTTCATGCTCATAGTGAAGATGTGTATTTAAGAATGTATCCTAATCTTGAAATTGAGGAAAAGTTAAAAATGTTTGATATTCCTAAAATCAGCAGGCTAGATAATGAGGGGATTAAATCTGATATTGTTGGATATGGAGATATTCATGGTGCGTTTATTGACTATCTTGAGGATGGAAAGATATTGTTTAATGTAGGGAGTGTAGGATGTCCTTATGATAATATACCAATGGCTTCTTATGTAATACTTGAAGGGGAATATGGCTTTAAGGAGAAGGCTTCTTTTGGAGTAAACTTCAGAAGGGTAAAATATGATAATGAGAAAGTAATAGCAGAAGCAATAGAAAAGCAAATACCAGATTTAGATATTTTCATAAAAGAAATTAGAAGTGGAAAATTTTTGAGATTGTAATTATCTTTATGATTTATATTATTTAACTTTGGTAATAATAATTAGTAAAATAATAATCTTACAAAAGGAGTTAAATTTATGAAATCAGGGGTAATTGAATATATAAAAAATAATGCTTATATAGAGGAATTATTTTTAGATTTTATTAATGAATTTAAAGAACAGTATGATCTTCTAAAAAACAAAGAAAAGAAAGAATTATTAAAAATAAAGGATGAAATTTTTAGAAACTGGCTCTTTTCTTCTATGATAAATGAAACATATATAACTCCAAATTATTTAATTAATAGTATAGTTCAACAAAGGTTTCCAGGCAATTATGTAATTTTACCTGTATTACTTTATGATGTAAAGGATAATAACTTAAATCTTCATGTAGAATTTCAATATTGTAGTTTAGAGGAACATCCTATTATTAATGATATAGATATGTTGATGAATGTAGCTAATCCTTCAATAATATTTCAAAATCAATGTGAAAAAATTTTAACTATTAGTGATAGTGTAGTTAGAAAGTTTACAATTCAAAGTTTGTATTATGTAAATTATCTAGTTCAATTATGTCAGGAACTAAATATTATTGAAGAAATAAGAGCAATAAACTGTAAATGTTTTCAAGTGAGTGGAAGCTATATAGATTTTAAGATGTTGTCGAATAAGGAGAAATTAAATAGGATTTTCCAAGCAACCATTAACATAACCATGAGAAATATAAATAATATTAATAATGTTCAAAAGAAAGCAACAAGAAAGCAGATAATAGAATTTTTAAATAATGACATAAAAGAAGAGGATTTTAATAGGTTTATAGATGAATTATTACCTTTTGCCAATAATTTTATTGAAAATATAGACCAACTTACAGAAGATAAGAATATTTTAGAAACTATAAAGTTTGCACAGGTACTTATGGGTGATAATGTAGGTGCTTTTATAATGGGTACAGAAATAAGAGTGTATTTTGATATTTATTTTACTACAGTATTTTCATATTATTTAGGATTGTTAGCACCAACATATTTAGGAACATTTTTAATTGAAGAAATAATATGCGGTCTTAAGGAAAGTAATGATTTTTTTGAAAAAGCTGCCAATGTTTTTAATGATGAAATAGGTCATAACTTAACTAAGTTAGGTTTAGAACTATTAAAGATGTATGGTGAAAAGATAAAAGAAAATAAAGAATCTAACTTCCATATGAATAATGTGGAAAAATTTGTGAAGCAAGCAAAACACGAAAAAAGAGATGTACTTGAAAAATATAAAGAATGTAAGGAGTTATATGGCAAAAATGAAAATATAATTCATAAATTTATGAACATAATTAATGATAAGGAAGATGAACTATATTATTTTGCAGAAGAACATATTAATAAATTTGCCAAGTATCTTATTGAAGAAAAGAGACTTAAGGAAAAAACAGCTCTTTTATATTGTAGAAATATAGAGTTGTTTATATGTGATTTTTTATGTTATGAAAGTGAAGAAGAACTTAAGAAAATTGATAATATGATGGTTGATAGGTATTTAGGAGAATGGTTTATTTCTACTTGTGCCACCAGTGTAAGTAGCATAAAAGCACAAATTTATGCTCTTAGTCATTATTTTAATTTTTTATATGATGAAGGTTTTATAAGTAATTTGCAAAAAAATAAAATAAAGGAAACTATGAAGAATAAAGATAAATATATTCTCAAATATATGGAATATTTAGGATAGTTAAAAGGAGCTGTAAACAAAGCTCCTTTATTTTTAAAAGTATTGCCAGAAATAAATTAAATTTTGCTTTTATAAATATATTTAGATAATATATAAATATATTAAAATAAACTAAGAGGAATGACAGAAGTAATGATTGATAGAGTAGATTCTAGAAATTTTAATTATGATGAAGGCAGAAAAACATTAGAGAATGAAGTTGTGGTTTTTACCGGAAGAGGTTTTACAGTAAGGTGGGAGTTAGCTCAATTTGCAAGAAACTGCAGAGCAAAAGTTGAAAGTACTGTTACTAGTAGAACAACTCTATTAATTGTTGGAGAGAAGCCTGGTGGAAAGCTTATAAAAGCAAAAAAAATGGGATGTAAAATAATAAGTTGTGATGATTTTTATAATATATTAATGGGAAAAGATGAAGAAAATGATATTAAAGAAATTGAATTAAGCTTAGATATATTAAATATATAGCAGGAGCTTATGAATATTGAAAGAGATGGTGATGTTCACCAATAATTATAGAGTTGCTTTTATGAAATAAATTAAGTAAAATAATTTAAGTTAGTGAATTAAAGGATTTTTAAGATAAAAAGTTAAACATAAGTTAAATATGAGGTGATAGTATGAGCGGTATAGCAGGACAAGGATGCCCAAGAATAGTACCAGAAGAGGAAAAGAAGACTCTTGAAGAAATTGAAAGAAGTCTTGTAAAGAAATATAGAAAACCTATATGGTCTAAATTTATTAAAGCAATAAAAGAGTATAAGTTAGTGGAGAAAGGAGACAAAATAGCAGTAGCTATTTCTGGAGGAAAAGATTCGCTTCTTATGGCAAAGTTATTCCAAGAACTTCAAAAGCATGGACAAACAAAATTTGAACTAGAGTTCATAGCTATGGATCCAGGATATCATCCTCAAATAAGAGAACTATTAGAGGAAAACTGCCAACACTTAAATATTCCTGTACATATATATGAATCAAGAATTTTTGAAATTATTGATGAAAAGGCAAAAGATTATCCTTGTTATTTATGTGCAAGAATGAGAAGAGGGTCATTATATAATAAGGCAAGAGAACTTGGATGTAACAAGTTAGCTCTTGGACATCATTATAATGATGTAATAGAAACTACTATGCTAAATGTTTTATATGCAGGTAATTTCAAAACCATGCTACCAAAACTTCAAGCAGATAATTTTGAAGGAATAGAACTTATAAGACCACTTTATCTTGTGGAAGAAGAGTATATAAAGAGATTTATCAGATATACAGGTCTTTGGCCATTAAACTGTGCATGCATGGTTGCAGCAGAGAAGATTGGTAATAAGAGACATGAAATAAAGGATATGATAGCTGAATTAAAGAAGAATTTTAAAGATGTAGATAAATCAATATTTAAGTCAGCAACAAATGTAAATATGAATTCAATTTTAGGATGGGAAAAGGATGGAGAGAAATATTCATTCTTAGATCCAGAAAATCCTTTAGAATAAAAATATCCATAATATCAATACTATTATTGGAGGTGGTATTATGGCAAAGAAAGATCAAAGAGCAAGTTGGGAACATGAGCGTTATAAAGGGCATAAAAAAAATGATGCTGCTAGAGTACCAGAAGTTAATTCAGTAGGTAAGGAAAAATAAAATGAAGCTAAGCTTAGTAATTCTAGTATAATGGTGGAAGCTGCCTTTTTTGGCAGCTTTTATTAATATATAATTAGATATAGGAGGAAAAATTTATGAGTAGTTTATTAGATATGGATTCTAATATATTAGTTAGTATTGTAAATATGAAGTTAAGAGATTTTTATGATAGTTTAGACCAGTATTGTGAGGATGCAGATATAGATAAAGATGAATTGATTAAGAAGCTATCAAAAGTAGGATATGAATATAATACTCAATTAAATCAATTTAAATAATTTACTCTATAAGAATAAAAGAGTATAATTGTGAAAGAGTATTTAATATTATATAGGTGAGGTGAAACATAAAATGAAATTAAAAAAAAGTTTGAAACTGGCGGCTTTAGTTGCAGCATCAACAGCCTTAGTAAAAATAATATTAGATGATAAAAAGAGAGTTTCAAAAGAAGAGGATAATTAGATAAATACCTAATAAAAAGGCGAACTTCGTCTTTTTCTTTTGTAAAAAAATAAAGGAGGAGCTTATGAAAAAAACTGTTGATTTGGTGAAAGGTGATATATTTAAAACATTATTAACACTATCAATACCAATCTTAGGTACATCTTTTATTCAAATGGCGTATAGCTTAGTGGATATGATGTGGATTGGTAAGGTTGGAAGTGCAGCAGTTGCAGCAGTAGGTACTGCAAGCTTTTTTACTTGGTTTGGCAATTCTTTGGTTATGATTACAAAAACTGGAGCACAAGTAGGGGTTTCTCAAGCTATAGGAAAAAAAGATGAGAATAAGAAGGACATATATATACATACAAGTATTTTTATGTGTAGTATAATTGCAGTAGCATATACAGCATTTTTACTTATTTTTAAGGATGCATTAATTGGATTTTTTAAATTAGGAGATAAAGAAATAATATCTATGGCAACAAACTATTTGGTAATTGTATCATTAGGGATGATTTGTGCTTTTTTGAATCCTCAATTTACAGGGATAATAACTGCTTCAGGTAATAGCAAACTTCCCTTTAAAGTAAATACAATAGGCTTAATTATAAATATAGTATTAGATCCTGTGATGATATTTGGTATTGGTCCTTTTAAGGCAATGGGAGTAAAAGGTGCAGCATTTGCAACAGTATTGTCACAAGTTATGGTAACATTAATATTTATTTATGTATTTTATAAAATGGGTTATAGGATAAATAGAAAGAGCTTTAAATATTTAGAAAAAAATAGTGCTAAAGAAATTATTAAGTGGGGAACTCCTTCAGCAACACAAAATTGCTTATTTTCATTTTTTGCAATGCTAATAGGCAGAATAATTGCAGAATGGGGAGCAACACCTATAGCAGTACAGAAGGTAGGTTCACAAATAGAATCAATTTCATGGATGACAGCAGATGGTTTTTCAGCTGCTTTAACAGCTTTTGTAGGACAAAATTATGGAGCAGGTCAATATGAAAGAGTAAAAGAAGGTTACAAGAAAACATTAATGCTATCATCTATTCTTGGAATATTTGCTACTGGATTGTTGATATTTGGTGGTGAATGGTTATTCTCCTTATTTATAAATGAACCTGAAGTAATAAAGCAGGGAGCAGATTATTTAAGGATACTAGGATATTCACAGGTATTTATGTGTTTAGAAATAACTACTACTGGAGCATTCTTTGGCGTTGGAAAAACTATGATTCCATCTGTTATAAGTACAATTTTTACAGGATTAAGAGTGCCAGCAGCCTTAATTCTTGCAAGTAGCTTAGCTTTAGGTGTAGATGGAGTCTGGTGGAGTATAAGTCTTTCTAGTGTGGTGAAAGGAATACTTTTAGTTATAGCCTTTTATTTCATGGTACTAAAGTCCTTTAAGAAATTAAACAGTGAATGTAGCTGCGTTAATTCAATTAGTTAAATTGTCACAATTTAGTTAATAATGAATTAATGATGAATTAATAATGAAACTTAAAAAGTTTCTGATAAATAATATTTTCTAAACTCTATTTAAGAAAGTTTATTTATTAATTCATCACTCATCATTAAACTAACAGTTGGGTCTTGTTATTTTATAAATTTCATCAGTATGAGAAGTTATTTTTTTAAATATATATCCTTGAGATTTATAATACTTAATTATACTAGGAAGAGCTTTGGCAGAATTAATATTAATATTTGAAGTATGCATTAAAATTACCACCGTATCTTTAGTAGAAATAGCTCTATTTAAAATTTGTTCAGGAGGAGAATTAGGGTTAGCGCCATCTAATGTATCCTGAGTCCAATCGTAAATAGTGAAGCCGTTTTGATGTACACAATCAACCATGGTTTTAGTTAATTTATAGGTACTATTATTGCTACCAAAGGGAAATCTTAAAATAGTGTAGTAATCCCCTGTAACCTTAAATAATTCATCTTGACATTTTTTCATTTCATTAATGAAATCACCATTACTTCTATACAAAATATTTCTATCATGAGAAAAACTATGTAGTCCTAAGCTGTGACCTTCATTTTTCATTCGTAAGATAATATTTTCTTGTCCGCAGACTTGATTACCAATTATAAAAAAAGTTGCAGGAACATTTTCTTTTTGTAAAGTGTCCAAGACTTCTTGGGTTACTTTACCTCCAGGACCGTCATCGAAGGTAAGATAGACGGTTTTCTTACTTTCTTCTTCTAGGGAACATTCTTCACATCTCACCTTAAAAAAAGGAGTAATCAACATTAGAAACAACAAGAAAAATGATGTTTTTTTAAAAAAATTACACATAAAAAAGTCTCCTTTCAAAATATAGGAAGTAAAAAAATTAAATTAATCATATTTATAGTATTTCCGAATAATATTAAAATAAAGTAGAAAAATATGTGATTTAGCATTGCAAAAAGTAAAGCATCTATGTATAATTAGTTTAAGATTTATCTTTAAAGCGATCCAGAGAGGTCGGAAAGTAGCATATAGTGGTATTCTATGTTTTTTTGTGATATCTATAGCTTCTTACCGACCAGGTAAGGAGCTTTTTTGATGTAAATACCTTTAATAATAGTCCAGAGAGGCTATAAAGGGAGAAATAGAGTTTCTCCTTAAGAAAATTGGCTTTTAGCTAGTTAAGACAAGTAACATTGTTATATTAAATTAAGAGGAGAGTGACCACATATGGTGCAATTTACAGAAGAAATAAGTAAGGATTTAAAGAAAGCGAAAGTTGGAAACGGATTTTTTAAGGGCATATTAGGGTTTCAGCATCTTATTGCAATGTTTGGAGCAACAGTATTAGTACCTTTATTAACAGGGTTAGATCCAGCAGTAGCATTGTTTTCAGCAGGGCTTGGAACATTAATATTTCATCTTTGTACAAAAGGAAAGGTTCCAGTATTCTTAGGATCATCTTTTGCATTTATTCCAGTAATTCAAGTGGTGGCAAAAGAATATGGAGATTTAAGATATGCACAAGGTGGAATTGTAACAGTAGGGCTGATTTATGTAATATTATCTTTTATAATTAAGAAGATTGGTGTAGATAAAATTAGAAAAGTATTACCAGCACAAGTGGTAGGACCAATGATAATGGTTATAGGACTTAATTTAATTCCAGATGCATTAAAAAATGCTGGAGTTAATGGATTGTTAGGCGGAGAATCAGGAGCAATAAGAAATGTTTTAATAGCAGCTGTAACTTTAGGTTTAGCTTTAATAATTAAACATTATGGCAAAGGAATGTTAAAGCAGGTAGCAATATTAATAGCAGTAGTTGTAGGATATGGAATTTCATATGCTATGGGAATAGTTGAAACAGGAGCTATATCAGAAGCAGCACTTCTAGCAGTACCAAACTTTACTCTTCCTAAGTTTGATTTATCAGCCATAGTAATAATTGTTCCTGTAGTATTAGCAGTATTTATGGAGCATGTTGGAGATATAACAACCAATGGTCAAGTAGTAGGAAAAAACTTTATTGAAGATCCAGGTTTAAATAGAACAATGCTAGGAGATGGATTAGCAACTTTTGCAGCAGGACTAATTGGAGGACCAGCAAATACTACTTATGGAGAAAATACAGGAGTACTTGCAATAACTAAAAATTATGATCCTTCAATATTAAGAATAACAGCAGTATTTGCAATACTATTAAGCTTTATAGGTAAATTTAGAGCAGTAATAGTAACTATGCCAAGCCCAGTTATGGGTGGAATAAGTTTGATGCTATTTTCAATGATAGCTATTGTTGGAGTGCAAACAATAAAAAGAGAAAAAGTTGAGATGAATATTCAAAATATAATAATAATTATAGCCATATTATTTATTGGTTTATCAGGAAATATTTTAAGTACTCCTATAGGAATTAGAGTAACAAGCAGTGTTAGTATTTCAGGATTAAGTTTAGCAGGAATTGTTGGTGTTATTTTAAATCAAGTTATGAATTTAACATATAGAAAAAATAAATAGTATTATTAGAAATGAGGCTGGTTAAAACTAAGCCTCATTTTTTGTCTTTATAGTGAATTTTAATTTTTTATCACAAAATTAGGATTTAAGCATATTATGTCAATATATGATAAAAGGAGAGGTGAAGATGAAAATTAAAATAGATGATGATTATGGAAGTATAGACGATAAAGAGATAGTACCTAATATCACTGAAGAAAATATAGTAACTTATGAAAGTTATGAGGTAGAGCCGGTAGAAAATAATAAAAAGGAAAATGTAGATATTAGAGGGAAGATAAATGTTATATCTAAATTAGGTAGTAAAGATGGAACGTTAATATCTTCTAGTAAAATAAATTTGTACATGTTAAATGGAATTTCACCGAGGCTTATTTCATCAAAATTAACAAATGAAAAAGGCCAAGTTACTTTTGTAAATTTGAAAAAAGGTAGTTATAGAGTGATAGCTATTGTAGATAGAAGATTTTTTCAGAAACCGACATATATGGAATGGAATGAAGTTACAATAGATGAGGAAAATCAGGAAGAAACTGTTCTTGTAATTAATAAGATAAGGAAATGATAAATGAGATGATAGGTTTGTAATTATATCCTATCATCCCAATAAAATATATGATACTATATAAAAAAGGATTTGAATATAGTACAAAAGAAAGGATTAAAATATGAAGATAAGAATTAAATATTTTGAAGAAGCAAGGAAATTGGAAAAGATAAGCAAAGGTAATTGGATTGATGTTTATGCCAATAAAGATGTGTTTGTACCTGTAAATGAGAGAGAGATGATACCGTTAGGTTTTGCTTTAGAATTACCACAAGGATGGGAAGGACATTTAGCACCAAGAAGTTCAACTTTTAAAACATGGGGAATAATTCAAACAAACAGTGTAGGGGTTGTTGATGATACATATATAGGAGATAATGATCAATGGCATATGCCAGTATATTGCCTACAAGGAAAAGACAATGAAAAGAATGGTACTTGGATAAGAAAAGGTGATAAAATAGGTCAATTTAGAATTATGGAAGTAATGCCAGAAATAGAGCTTGAAGAAGTTGATAACTTTGGAAATTCTGATCGTGGAGGATTTGGAACTACGGGGGTAAAATAGATATTTAAAGGGTTTATATTAAAAGTTTTTAATATAAACCCTTTAGTGATATATATATAAAGCATAATTTTAAATGTATGTAAATATTGACAAAGTCAATTGTTGTCTTATAATAAATAATGTGGTAAAATTAGGAAAAAATAAAAGCTTTTAGAAGGAGAGATATAAACTTATGAAGTATGTTGATTTAACTCAAATAATAGATAATGATACAAAGGTATATCCTGGAGATGAAAGTTTTAGTATTAAACAAGCAGCAGATTTGGAAAAGGACGGTTATACTGCTTATAATATAAGTACAGGACTGCATGTAGGAACTCATATAGATATACCTATGCATATGTGTGAAAATAGCAAATATATAAGTGAATATCCGCTGGACAGATTTATTGGAAACGGTGTATTAATTAACGTAGTAGGAGAAGATATTATCAATTTAAAGGAAGAATACTATAAAAAGATTAAGGAAAATGATATAGTTTTATTTTACACTGGATGTAGCAGTAAGTTTGGTCAAGATGATTATTTTGAAGATCATCCAGTGATAAGTGAGGAATTTGCTGAATTTTTAGTAGTTAAGAAAATAAAAATGATAGGAATTGATGCTCCTTCTCCTGATAAACATCCATACAATATTCATAAGATACTTTTAAAGAATGATATTGCATTGTTAGAAAACATAACAAATTTAAAAGATTTAGTATATGTTGAAAAGTTTGAAGTTTTTGCTCAACCATTAAAAATTAATGCAGAAGCTAGCTTGGTTAGAGCCTTTGCTCAATATCAGGGGTATTAATTTTAGGAAAAAGCATATGGGGGGAAATGTAAAATAAGTATGAAAAAATAGGATAAAATATATTTCCTTGTGTAATCTAATTATAATATTTAATCTAAATCAATAAAACATTCACTTAACTATTATTAGCTAGTATTGAAAATATTACTATATTTAAATATAGCATAATTAGACAATTTATGTTATTATTAGAAATAAATATTGATGGAAAAGAGATTATAGCTATATGATTTTAAAGAGTGAACAAATGGATTATAGAGATAAAAACAGAAAACATATTATGTACATGCTATTTACTACAATTATTTTTTTAGGGTGTGCTATCTTAGGAATACAGATAATAGACATTAATAGTATAAATAGTTTGCCTATACTTGAAGACTTGAATTCAATTAATATAGTTATAGGGATAATAGCTATTCCAACTTGCATATTATACTATTATATGTATAGAAATAATGAATTTTTTATATTAACATTATCATATGTAAGTATTTTAATTGAATATATTTATGTGAATTTTATTAATAGCTATAATGTATTAACACAACATTTAATAACATTTACTTTTGTTTTTAGAGTTTTTTTACTTACAATAGCAATTTTTAATGAAGGTAAATATGCCAATAAAATTCTTAAAAATAAGAGAATATCTATTATTTTAGCAATGATAATAAACTTTGTTGTTACATTTATAGAGGTGAAATTTAATGTAAATTATATTTTAATAAGCAATAATAAAATTTTGTGGAATATTTTTCAAGGAAGTATATTAATTTACTATTTTATACTACTAATATTATTGTCAATAAGATGTATACGAAAAAATAAGTTTATATATACAATATTTATAACAACTATTAGTATATTTACAATTAGAAGGATATTTAATTTTGATATATTTTTTAAGTATAGTGACAAGATTTTAGAATATAATAAAATGTTAACATTAATTGCTTATACTATATTATTAATTGGATTATATATAGAAGTTATAAGGAAAATTGAGGAAAGTATAAGTTTAAATAATAAAGTAAGTGGTTTTGATGAACTAAAAATAAAATATAAAGAAATAAAGGAAATAGAAAAAGCTAAAAGTCAATTTTTTGCTAATTTGTCTCATGAAATAAAAACTCCTATTAATATAATTTATTCTTGTATTCAATTATTGGATATAAATAAAAAAAATGGTGAAAAATCTTTAAGTGATGCTTATAATAAATATGAGCATACATTAAAACAAAATTGTTATAGACTATTGCGGTTAGTAAATAATCTTGTGGATATGACTAAAATTGATTCTGGATATATGAAGCTTATATTTATTAATTGTGAAATTGTAAGTTTAGTAGAAGATATTACATTATCAATTGTTCCATATGTGGAATCAAAGAATATAAATATAGTTTTTGATACATATATAGAAGAGTTAAAAATACGATGTGATCCTGAAAGTATGGAAAGGGTAATATTAAATTTATTATCTAATGCTATTAAATTTACTGATAATAATGGCAATATTTCGGTTTTTATTGAAGCTGATGAGAAGTATGTTTTTATTAGGGTTAAAGATGATGGTATTGGAATTTCAGAGGATATTAGAGAAGAAATATTTAATAGATTTGTTCAAGAAGATAAGTCCTTTAATAGAAAAAAAGAAGGAAGCGGTATAGGATTAGCTTTAGTTAAGTCATTAGTAGAGTTACATGATGGAGAAGTATATTTAGAAAAAGTTTCTAAAGGCAGTGAATTTGTTGTTAAATTACCTAATATTAAAATTGATGAAGAATTAGATGTTTATAATAAAGTAATGGATGCTGAAAGTAAACCATTGGTACAAAAAATAAATATAGAATTTTCAGATATATATGAATTATATTAATACTAAAAAAAGAAGTTTAAATGTTTTAAACTTCTTTTTTGGTTGCGGGGATAGGATTTGAACCTATGACCTTCGGGTTATGAGCCCGACGAGCTACCAACTGCTCCACCCCGCGACATCATGTATTTAAACGTTTACTTGAGGTATAATTTAATTATATGCCTATAATTTTTAAAAGTCAACTATATATAATTTTTTTATTATAACATAAAGAGAATTTTATAAAAGATAATTGCATAGTTAACTAAATAATAAAAATACTATGAAGGTATATTAATTTTAATTTGATAAAAAATAATTATATAGTGAAGAAAGGAAAGTGAGGAACTGATAATGAGAAAAATGAAGACAATGGATGGAAATACAGCAGCTGCCCATATATCTTATATGTTTACTGAAGTAGCATCAATATTTCCTATTACTCCTTCATCTCCTATGGCTGAACATGTTGATGAATGGGTAGCTAAAGGAAGAAAAAATATTTTTGGTCAACCTGTAAAAGTTGTTGAAATGCAATCTGAAGCAGGGGCAGCTGGAGCACTTCATGGAGCTTTGCAAGCAGGAACTCTTGGGACTACATATACAGCATCTCAAGGATTATTACTTATGATTCCAAATTTATATAAACTAGTAGGAGAAAGGCTTCCAGGTGTTGTTCACGTTGCAGCAAGAGCTATAGCCACATCTTCATTAAGTATTTTTGGAGATCATCAAGATGTTATGGCAGCGAGACAAACTGGTATAGCAATGCTTTGTGAAGGATCTGTGCAGGAAGTTATGGATTTATCAGCAGTTGCACATTTATCTGCTATAAAAGCACAAATGCCTTTTATAAACTTTTTTGATGGATTTAGAATTTCGCATGAATTACAAAAGATAGAGGTGATTGAAAGTAAAGATCTAGAAGGGTTTATAGACCAAGAAGCATTAGAAAGATTTAGAAGATATGGATTAAATCCAGATCATCCAGTTATAAGAGGAACAAATCAGAATCCAGATGTATATTTCCAAATGTGTGAATCAATCAATAAATATATTGATGCTATACCAGATATAGTAGAGGAATACATGGATAAGATAAAACACATTACAGGAAGGGAATATCACTGTTTTGATTATTATGGAGCATTAGATGCAGATAGAATAATAATAGCAATGGGAGCTGTAGCTGAAGTAATAGAAGAAACCATTGACTACTTGATGGATAAAGGTCAAAAAGTTGGTTTGATAAAAGTAAGATTATATAGACCTTTCAGCTATGAAAGATTATTAGCTGAAATTCCTAAGACTGTTAAGAAAATTGCTGTACTTGATAAGACAAAGGAACCTGGAGCTTCAGGTGAGCCTTTATATTTAGATGTACTTAAGGCAGTAAGTGAAATGGAAGATGCACCAGTAGTAGTTGGTGGAAGATTTGGATTAGGTTCTAAAGATCCAAATCCATCACATATTGTAGCTGTCTATGAAAATCTTTGTAAGGATAATCCAAAGAATAGGTTTACTATAGGAATAGATGATGATGTAACATATACATCTTTAGAAGAAGTAAAAAATATTGATGTAACACCAGAAGGTATTACTGCTTGTAAGTTTTGGGGATTAGGTTCAGATGGAACAGTTGGAGCTAATAAAACTGCCATTAAGATAATTGGAGATCATACTGATATGTATGCTCAAGGTTATTTTTCATATGATTCTAAAAAATCAGGCGGTATAACTATTTCACATTTAAGATTTGGAGATAAACCTATTAAGTCACATTATGAAATAGATTCAGTACATTATATTGCTTGTCATAATCAATCATATGTATTTTCATATAATATAGTAGAGGGATTAAGGAAAAATGGTACTTTAGTTTTAAATACTATTTGGAATGAAGAAGAATTAGAAGAAAAGCTTCCAGGAAGTTTAAAGAGTTATATAGCTGAAAATAATATTAATTTTTATACAATAAATGCTGTTAAAATAGCTCAAGAAATAGGTCTTGGCGGAAGAATAAATATGATTATGCAATCAGTATTCTTTAAACTAGCTAATATAATACCTGTAGAAGATGCTATTAAGTATTTAAAAGAAGCAGTTGTAACTTCTTATGGTAAAAAAGGTGAAAAAGTAGTCAATATGAATTTTGCTGCCATTGATGCAGGTATTAATTCCGTTAAAAAGATAAATGTACCAGATTCATGGAAAGATGCTACAGATAACGAAGAAAAAATAGAAAAACATTTAACTGATTTCTATAGAGAGATATGTGAGCCTATAAATAAATTACAAGGTAATAAATTAGCTGTTTCAAAATTTGTAGAAACTGGAGCTGGAGATACTTTTGAATCAGGTACTACAAGATTTGAAAAGAGAGGCATTGCAGTAAATGTTCCAGAATGGATTCCTGAAAATTGTATTCAATGTAATCAGTGTTCATATGTATGTCCACATGCTACAATAAGACCATTTTTATTAAATGAAGATGAAAAAGCACAGACACCTAAATATTTTAAGGTAATAAATGCTAAAGGAATTAAAGATCCAGAGCTTAAGTATTTTACTATAGGTGTAAGTCCTTTAGATTGCGTAGGATGTGGAAATTGCGCAGAAATTTGTCCAGCACCAGGAAAAGCATTGATAATGAGACCACAACAAACTCAGCATAATCAAATAGAACCTTGGAATTATGCTACAGATAAGGTTAAAGATAAAGCAAATCCTATGAAGAAAACTACAGTTAAAGGAAGTCAATTTGAGAGGCCTTTGCTTGAATACTCAGGTGCTTGTGCAGGGTGTGGAGAAACTCCATATGCTAAACTTGTAACTCAGTTATTTGGTGATAGAATGATGATAGCTAATGCTACAGGATGTACGTCAATATGGGCTGCAGCAGGAGCTGCTACAGCATATTCAAAGAATCAAAATGGTCATGGACCAGCATGGGCAAATTCATTATTTGAAGATAACGCAGAATATGGACTTGGAATGTATTTAGGAGTTAAGGCTGTAAGAGAAAGAATAGCAAGTAATATTGAAAAAGCATTGGAAAGTGACATGAGCCAAGATGTTAAATCTGTTTTAAGAGAGTGGCTTGAAAATAAAGATGAAAGTGAAGGAACAAGAGAGAGAGCTGAAAAAGTTAAAGCAGCTTTAAAAAATGAAGAAAGTGAACTAGCTAAGGCAATAAAGAAGGATGAAGGATTTTTAGTTAAAAGATCACAATGGATTTTTGGCGGAGATGGTTGGGCATATGACATTGGTTATGGTGGATTAGACCATGTACTTGCCAGTGGAGAAGATGTTAATGTCTTAGTAATGGATACAGAAATATACTCTAATACAGGAGGGCAAGCATCAAAATCAACACCAACTGCAGCAGTAGCAAAATTTGCTGCATCAGGTAAGAGAATAAGAAAGAAAGATTTAGGACTAATGGCTATGACTTATGGTTATGTTTATGTAGCACAAGTATGCTTAGGGGCTGATATGAATCAAACAGTTAAAGCAATAGCAGAAGCTGAAAGCTATAATGGACCATCTCTTATAATTGCTTATGCTCCATGTATAAATCATGGAATTATATCAGGAATGGGAGATACACCAGGTGAACAAAAGAAGGCAGTAGCTTGTGGATACTGGCAATTATATAGATACAATCCAGATTTAGTAGGACAAAAACCAGCATTTTCTTTAGATTCTAAAGCACCAAATTATGATTTGTTTAATGATTTTCTAATGGGAGAAGTGAGATATTCTGCTTTAGCTAAGGTATATCCAGAACTGGCAGAAGAATTATTTGCAAGGACTAAAGAAGATGCTATTAGAAGATATGGTATGTATAAGAAACTATCAGAAATAAATTAAATAATAAAGCATAGCTAAAAAGCTATGCTTTATTATTTACTACCAGTATTTAATACAGCTATTTATTATCAATGCTATCTATATATTCTTTCATTAAGTTAGCGGAATTGATGAATTTTACCTTTTCTTCATCGCTTAATGAAATATCAAGAACTTTTTCAATACCATTTTTTCCAACAATAGTAGGAACACTTAAGTAAGCATTGCTTACGCCAAGGTAATCTTCTAGTAGTGTGGAAACTGTAAGGATAGATTTTTCATCACCTAAAAATGCTTCAACTATTCTAACTAGTGCAAGGGCAACTGAAAAAGCAGTAGCACCTTTCCTATTGATAACTTCATATGCTGCATTTTTTACATCTGTAGCAATAACATTTTCCGTTTCTTTATCCCATTCTATATTAAACTGTTCTGAGAAGCTCTTAACAGGAATATTTCCGATAGATAGTTCTGACCAAGCAACAAATTCACTATCACCATGTTCACCAAGTACATATCCTTCAACATTTCTACCATCAATTTCGAAGTATTTTCCCAGTAAGCTTCTTAGTCTAGCAGTATCTAGAACAGTACCGGAACCAATAACTCTGTTTTTAGGGAATCCAGATAACTTATATGTCATGTAGGTTAGTATATCTACAGGATTTGAAACTACTAAAAGGATAGAATTAGGACTTAGCTTAGCTAAGGTTGGAATAAAGCTTTTAAAGATATTATAGTTCTTATCAACTAAATCTAATCTTGTTTCTCCAGGTTTTTGAGCTAAACCAGCAGTTATAATAATTATATCTGAATTTGCTGTATCTTCAAGGGTTCCCAGTGAAATCTTACAAGGTTTACAAAGGGAACTTCCATGTATTAGATCAAGTACTTCACCTAAAGCTTTTTCTTGATTTATATCATTAAGGATTATTTCTGTGGCAACTCCTTTTTGTAATAGAGCAAAGGCTGTAGTAGCACCAATTGAACCTGCACCAATTATAGATATTTTACTCATTAATAAACACTCCTTTATAATATTAATAGCCATATATTTATTATTGTGAATAAATATGAATTTATTCTTTTCAATATAATTTATGATTATAGAGAGTACTATAGACAGGAGAAGAATTATTTTAATTTTTTGAAAATTTTATAACACTGAAAAATAAGTGTTATAATCATCATGAGGATTGTAGAATAATAAGATAAAAACATTAAGGAGAGTGGAAAAATGAAGTTATTTAGAGAAGCCATAATAATTTTTGGTATATATCTCTTAGGCGTATTAATAACAGATATT